>NZ_JAGIXF010000050.1:0-55224 GCF_021483755.1 Burkholderia sp. WTPI3
GGCGCGACGGAAATGCAGGCGGGCGGTGGCAGATTGCTTTGGCTGATCGATCGCATGCCGGTGCGAGCCAGCCGCGACACCGACTCACCTCCGAACCCGATCCTGCACTGCGGCTCACCCGATCTGCGATGCAGGTCCGGTAGCGACACGCCACATGTTTCCTGGCGGGTAACGGCCAGGCGGTCCCCCGCTGTATATCGATCTCCTGCATCACGACCGCGCGGGGCCCCCCGATTCCACCGGAACTGAGCCACTGCACGGCCATGACGATGCGCTTCTCACTGCTCGAAGCGAGAAACTAAAACCGACTGTTCTTCGGTTATCTTTTGCCATTCTTGCCCACATTGGCGCGATCTCCAGTTAAATGGCAAGCTTGAGGGCTGATGCCGATTGCATTTCTCTTCCCCCGTCTCTCTTCGCCGTGGGCGAATTCCTTCAGGCAATGCCAATGAAAAAGCTCATACCGCTTCTGCTCAGTTTCTCTCTGCTTGGATGCGCCGCACAGCATGAAGCTGCCTGCGTCCGTGCGCCGTTTCATGCGAAATTCCAGGATGCAGATGGCGATGTCGGCCCGTTCGCCAATATGAAGTTTTCGCTGATCCGAGTGTCCGACGGTGTCGTGGTTTATCACGGAACAACTGACGAGCAGGGCCGTGCAGAGTGGAGCAATGCATGCCGCGGCGAGCAATACACGCTTCGTCAGGACGGCCTGATTGACGAGTAATTTCGTCGATTGTCCGTGATGTTGGTGACAAAAGCCCCCATCTTCATCCGGGTCGTGCGCATGGCTTCTACTCGAACGGGATAAAATCTATGCGCATAAAGTCGTTCCAGGATTATGTGCCTGCAAAGCGGAGTTCGGGCGCTTCAGGGTAATATCGCCACTCGTCCCGGCCGCCACCTGTGCGGTGGCCGGTGTGTCCCGCCTTCCGTAACTGCATCGTTCATGACTTCCAGTTCTACCCAGAGTGGTCGGACGACCGACTTCTTGCCGTATCTCGTCGCCGCGACCTTCTTCATGGAGTACCTCGACACGACCGTGATCGCGACCGCTCTACCGCAAATGGCGCGCTCTTTCGGCGTCGGGCCGAATGCGCTGAGCCTCGGGATGACGGCCTACATGCTGGCGCTCGCGGTGTTCATTCCGATCAGTGGCTGGATCGCGGACCGATACGGGTCGCGCACCGTATTCGGCAGTGCGATCGTCGTGTTTACCGGCGCATCGATACTGTGCGGGCTGTCCAACGGCGTCGGGACGTTTACTGCCGCCCGGTTGTTGCAGGGTGTCGGCGGGGCGATGATGGTGCCGGTCGGACGGATGATCGTCGTGCGCAGCACCGAGAAGGCGCGGTTGATGCGCGCGATCGCGACGATCACGTGGCCGGGCATCGTTGCGCCGGTCGTCGGGCCGCCGATCGGCGGCTTCATCACGACGTATGCATCGTGGCGCTGGATCTTCCTGCTGAACGTGCCGCTCGGTTTCGCCGCGCTCGTCTGTACCTGGCTGATCGTCCGGAATACGCGCGCCGAGGAACAGCGTCCGCTCGACTGGATCGGCTTCGTGCTGGCGGGCGGGGCGCTGACATGTCTGCTGCTCGGTACCGAAATGGCGGGCCAGCAGGACGCGCAGTTCGCGCGCGCAGCGATGCTCATCGGCGCCAGCGTGCTGTTTGGTATCGCCGCGTGGTTGCATGCGCAGCGTTGTGCGCATCCGCTGCTCGATTTCACGACGCTGAAGGTGCCGACATTCTCGGTGACGGTGCTCACCGGCTCGATCACGCGAGTCGCGGTCAATGCGGTGCCGTACCTGCTGCCGCTGTTGTTCCAGATCGGTTTCGGGCTGTCGCCGTTCCAGTCCGGTCTGCTGCTGCTAGCGAGTGCGCTCGGCAATCTGGGCATGAAGGCGGGCACGTCGTGGATACTCGATCGTTTCGGTTTCCGGCGTGTTGCGCTCATCGACGTGACGATCGTCGGTTTTTGCACGATCGCATGCGGTTGGCTGACCGCGTCGACGCCGCTGGCAATCACGTTGCTGGTCGTATTCGTCTACGGGCTCACGCGTTCGATGCAGTTCACGACGCTTGCGACGCTCGCCTATGCCGACATTCCATCTCACCAGACCAGTGCTGCGAGCACGCTGTGGAGTGCAGCTCAGCAGATGACGATCGGGATGGGGATTGCGTTCGGCGCGCTGGCGCTGCGGCTCGCGGCACTGGTGCGTGGCGATGCGGCCGGCATTCACTATGTGCTCGACGACTTCCGTTGGGCGTTCGTCGCTGCAGGCGTACTCGCGTTGCTGACGTTGCCGGGCTATGCGCGGCTTGCGGCCGATGCGGGTGACAGGCTGCGGGCGAGTGCGGCACGAGGGTAGCTCGAGCAGTCGATCGCGTGCGCAGGGCGACAGGGTGCGTACTGTCGCCCTCCGTCACTCACCCACGCTTCGATTCGTCGCCAGTGCGATTGGCCGGTGCACATCAACTTCCTCGCACGTATTCCTCGCCTGAAGCGTAATCGTGGCACCCGCGATATCCGGCCGCTGTGACGCGTGTGCTGTATCGCCGGGCCCGATGCACCGCGCGATAAAGCAGCATTCGCACTGGATGATGCGAGGCACGTCATGGACCGCGATGCCGACTATATGGCCGGGCTGCCGCGATGTGCCCGTCCCACCAGCGAGAGCATGACGTCACGCGAGACGAGGCAATATCGCATTCGATGCCGCGGGAGCGTCAGGGACAGTAATGCGGATTGCATGACGGCGCTCGAGCGCAGCGGCCTGCGCGCCGTACGAGTATCGACACGATGGGGTGCGCGACAGCATGGTTCTCATGTCGGTATCGTTACTGCGCGTCATGAAAGATGATGCCGACCGTATGGCGGTGCCCGGTCCGGATGCGGCTCACGCCGTGACGCAGATTGACGCGATAGACGCCGCGCGTCCCTTGCACCGGCCTGCCATGCACCGCGAAGATCACCGCGTCGCCCTGCATCAGCGGCACTACTTCCGCACGCGACTGCATGCGGGGCCGCTGTTCCGTCAGTACGAACTCCCCACCAGTGAAATCCCGGCCCGGCGCCGACAGCAGGATCGCGACCTGCAGCGGAAAGACATGCTCGCCATACAGGTCCTGATGGAGGCAGTTGTAGTCGTCCGGGCCGTATTGCAGGATCAGTGGCGTCGGCCGCGTCTGGCCAGCCGCATGGCAGCGCGCGAGAAATGCCGCGTGCTCGGCCGGATAGCGGACGTCGATTCCGAGCGCCCGGTTCCACCGATTCGCGATCGGGGCGAGATGCGGATAGAGCGTTGTCCGCAGCGCATCGACGATCGTGGGCAGCGGATAGGCGAAATATCGGTACTCGCCGCGGCCGAAACCGTGCCGCGCCATGACGACGCGTGAACGGTACAGCGCATCGCGCGGGTAGAGTGCCGCCAGCGCCGCGCATTCCTCCAGCGAGAGCAGACCCGGTACGCGCGCGCATCCGTAGCGATCGAGTTCGGTATCGACGGTGGTCCAGTCGAGGGCGCTCACGTGCTGCGCCATGTCGACGGATTCGACGGCGGGTTGCAGATCGGCAATGTTCACGGGCGTACCTTGTTCGTCAGCGATGTGGTGTCGTGCAGGCATGCCATCGGCATCGAAGTACCCGGTATCGAGTGTGCTGCGATGCACAGCCGGTCGTTGTGGAACGGGCGGCGACGCGATGCCGGCAAGCGCGGCGCATGCCTGCGTCCACGGTGAAAGTCGATGAACCCAGTCTAATGTCGTCTGTGCGATGACGCGCTCCAGATCTTGCGCTTCAATCCGGAAAGAAGGGAGGGGTGCGGCGCGAGCAGCCGGTATGGCGGCTCGGAGTCTAGGCGAGGTTGACGCGGCGATGAGCCGGATGGACTTCGCTCCGTGTGAGCGAAACGAAAAGGCTACGACGCGAAGCACCGAAGCACCGAAGAACCGACTTCGAATCTTCCTCGGCGAGCGACCGGTCCCCCGGCCGCTCGCCGCTTCTCCGCTCAGGCGACCGAGCGGAACAACCAGTAAAGACCGGCCGCCAGCACAATCGATGCCGGCAACGTCAGTACCCATGCGAGCACGAGGCTGCGCACCGTGCTCCACTGCAGCCCGGAGCCGTTCGCCGCCATCGTGCCCGCGACACCCGATGACAGCACGTGCGTCGTCGAGACGGGCAACCCGTACGCGTCGGCCGCGCCGATCGTCAGCATTGCGACGAGCTCGGCCGATGCGCCCTGTCCGTACGTCAGATGCTGCTTGCCGATTTTTTCGCCGACGGTCACGACGATCCGCTTCCACCCGACCATCGTGCCGAGACCCAGTGCGATCGCGACCGCAACCTTCACCCAGGTCGGAATGAACTTGGTCGCGTGGTCGAGCTGCTTGCGGTAGTTGTCGATCGCGAGCTTGTCGTCGGCGGAAAATGCCGGTTGCCCCGACTTCTCGATCAGACGAATCGCTTCGGACACCAGATACATCGTGTTGCGCACGTTGTCGACGTCGCCCTGCGGCACGGCCGCCATCGAGCCCGACGAACCGACCGCGGTCGCCAGCGACGTGGACAGTTGCTGCACGCCCGGCAGCACGGCCGGCGTCATCTCGCGGCGCTGCACGAAGTGTTCGACGTCGGCGCGAGGATTCGCGGACGGTGCGACGCCGTTCGAGTATTTCGCGAACGTCGCGGCGGCCTGGTTCGCGACGGCGACGAACGTCTGCGATTCGGCCGGCGTGACGGCCTTGTTCAGTGCGTACGCGGTCGGCACCGTGCCGATCAGGATCAGCATGATGAGGCCCATGCCTTTCTGCCCGTCGTTCGACCCGTGCGCGAACGACACGCCGGTGCAGGTGAGGATCAGCAGGCAGCGAATCCAGAACGGCGGCGGCTGGTCCTTCGGCGGCTCCTTGTACAGATCCGGAACCCGAATGACGGCCTTCAGCACGAGCAACAGCAGCGACGCGCACAGGAAGCCGACGATCGGCGAGAACAGCAACGACTTGCCGACGCCGAGCGCCTGACCCCAGTCGACACCGCTCGTGCCGGACGGACCGTGCATCAGCTGGTTCATCAGCCCGACGCCGATGATCGAGCCGATCAGCGTATGCGAGCTCGACGACGGCAACCCGAAGTACCAGGTCGCGAGGTTCCACACGATTGCGGCGATCAGCAGTGCAAACACCATCGCGAAGCCCGAGCCGCTGCCGACCTGCAGGATCAGCTCGACCGGCAGCAACTGCAGGATGCCGAACGCGACGGCGCCGCTCGAAACCATCACGCCGAGGAAGTTCCACAGGCCGGACCAGATCACCGCGACGTTCGGCGTCAGCGAGTGGGTGTAGATCACGGTCGCGACGGCATTCGCCGTGTCGTGGAAGCCGTTGACGAACTCGAAGCCGAGCGCGATCAGCAGCGCGGCGCCGAGCATCAGATACGGGAACAACGATCCTTCGCGGACGGGCGACAGATCGGCAATCAGGTGGGTGGCGATATAGACGGCACCGATCGCGAGCACCAGCAGGAAGACGGCATAGCCGACCTGCCGGGTGCGTTCGGTGGAGCCGGGAGTATTGGCGGCGGACGAAGCAGGTTGATTCATGACGGCATCTCGTAAGGGAACCGCGTCCGATCCTAGCTTCGGCCACTCGTCAGTTTGATGACAGTCGGGAGGACGAATCGTTGTCTTACAGGTATGTAAGAAATGCGCGCATCGCCATTCATCACGTTGCCGCGTCGCGCCGGCCCGCATCGTCATCGGTATGGTCGGCAACGAACTTGCGTGTCGGTATCGCGCCCGTCGTCGTCGGTGGTCAACGTCCAACCGTCCGGCGACCTGACGAATACCGTGCACGATAGCGGTGCGACGTCGATGCGCATCGCGGCCTGCGGTTCCATCCGCAACGCACACGCGATGGCTGTACGAACGATCGCCGCATGCGTGATCGCAACGACGTCGAGATCGCGCGGCAGACCGTCGAGCCAGGCGCGGACGCGCCATGCGACGTCTTCGAACGACTCACCGCCGTGCGGCGACGCAAGCGGCTCGCCGAGCCATGTGCCGAGTTCGTCCGGCAGGTCGCGCGCGAGATCGTGCAGTCGCTTGCCGCGCCAGCGGCCGTAGTCGACATCGCGAAGCGCATCGTCGAGTCGCGCGCGTAGCCCGAGCGCATCGGCGGTCTGTCGCGCGCAAAGCGCGGGACTGCTCAGCGCGACCGCGCGAGGGACGCCGGCGAACCGCTCGCGTACCGCGGCGGCGTCGGCCAGCCCGCGCGCGTCGAGCGGATCGTCGTCGGGAAACGTGCCGGTGCGCATCGCACGGGTCGATGCATGCGCGATCAGGCGCAGCAAGACAGGCTGGATCATGTCGGTAGTCGATTGTTCGAGGCGGCAGTGCGCGGCAGTGCCGATCATGCACCGGCCTTCAATACGCGAACGTTCGCGCGTACAATTCGCCCGATACGAAACGTGGAAGCCGGTGCAATTCCGGTGCGGTCGCGCCACTGTAACCGGGGATATTCGATCCCGGAAGCCAGACCTGCGTTCGTATTCCATCCAACATTTGCCGGGGCGCGATTCCCCTGAGGTGCATCCATGAGCGAAGCAATGCTGAAGCCGGCTGTCGTGCCGGCGCCCATCCCCGTCCGCGAACTGTTGCCGTGGGCCATCTTCGTCGGTCTGATCCTGCTGCTCGCGCTGTATTTCGTCGGCGCGGAACAGGGCGCGACGTCGATCGTGCCGGGCATGTACGTGCACGAGTTCGTGCACGACGGTCGCCACCTGCTTGGCTTTCCCTGCCACTGACGCGGAGTAGAAGATGGTCGGAAAGCTGCTCATGCGCGGGATGCTCGCAGGCATCGCCGCGGGTCTCCTCACGTTCGGTTTCGCGAAAATCGTCGGCGAACCGCAAGTCGATCAGGCAATCTCCTTCGAGGAAAAGTCCGATGCCGCCAAGGGCGAAGCGCCGGAGCCTGAACTGGTCAGCCGTCACACGCAGGCAGGCCTCGGCCTGCTGACGGGCGTCGTGACCTACGGCGCGGCGTTCGGCGGGCTGTTCTCGCTGGTCTTCGCGTTCGCATACGGACGAGGCAACCGCCTCCCGGCACGTCCGCTCGCCGCGTGGCTCGCGCTCGCGGCATTCGTCGCGCTCGTGATCGTGCCCAACATCAAGTACCCGGCCAATCCGCCATCGGTCGGCGACCCCGACACGATCGGCTATCGCACGGGCCTGTTCTTCCTGATGATCGCGATCTCGATCGCGACGATGGTGTTCTCGGTCAGCGTGCGTCGTCATCTGCTGGCGAAGCTCGGCCAGTGGAACGCGTCGATCGTGGCGGGCCTCGTGTTCATCGCGATCATCGCGGCCGTGCAGAACGGGCTGCCGTCGGTCAGCGAGTTACCGGCCGATTTTCCGGCAGCCGTGCTTTGGAAGTTCCGCGTGGCGGCGATCGGCATGCAGGTGATCATGTGGACGACGATCGGCCTGCTGTTCGGTGCGTGGGTCGAACGTGGCGAACGCATCGGCATGCGCGCCGCCTGACGCGCATTGCAACAGGGCGCGCCTAGCGCAGCATGCGCGGCGCGCTCCACGTCGATTCGCGCGCGAGCGCGACGAACGCGGCCAGATAGTCGATCGACGCGTCCGCTTCGCGGATGCCGAGGAAGATCTGCTTCGCGATTCCCTTCTTGCCCAGCTTGACCGGCACGACCGGCATCCGGTCCGCATATTCGTCGGCAAGCCATCTCGGCAGCGCGGCCACACCGCGCCCGCTCGCTATCATCTGCAGCATGATGTCGGTCGTCTCGATCGACTTGTGGCGCCGCGGCACGATGCCGGCCGGTGTCAGGAACTGGTTGTAGATGTCGAGCCGGTCCGTTTCGACCGGGTACGTGATCAGGATTTCGTCGCCGAGCTGCTCGGGCGTCACGTAGTCGGCATTGGCGAACCGGTGTGCGTCGGCGACCACCAGCACCTGCTCGTAATCGAACACGGGATCGAAGCGCAGCCCCGGCTTGTTCAACGGATCGGGCGTCACCAGCACGTCGATGTCATAGCCGAACAGCGCGCCGATGCCGCCGAACTGGAAGCGTTGCTTCACGTCGACGTCGACGTCCGGCCAGCGCGTCAGGTACGGCGACACGACCTTCAGCAGCCACTGATAGCACGGGTGGCATTCCATCCCGATGCGCAGCGTGCCGCGCTCGCCCTTCGCGTATTGCTTCATCCGCTCCTCGGCGAGCTCGAACTGCGGCAGCAGCCGGTTCGCCAGCTTCAGCAGATATTGCCCGCCCTGCGTGAGCCGCAGCCCGCGTCCTTCCCGATCCCAGATCGGCGTGCCGAGCTGCTGCTCGACCTTCCTGACGGTATGGCTGAGTGCCGATTGCGTGAGATGCAGCGCATTGGCCGCGGCCGTCAGCGAGCCCTGGCGCTCGACCTCACGGATCACGACGAGATGGAATCGTTCCAGCATGGATATCGCTCACTCAACTGATACATGAATGGATTTAATGGATGAATGAAATAATGCCATTTTATTTCATGGTTTGAAATCCCTATCATGGCTGCCGGATCCTCAATTTTTCTCTGTACGGCAACGTCATGGTTACGACACACAACCTCGGTTTTCCGCGCATCGGCGCAAAGCGCGAACTCAAGTTCGGTCTCGAACGCTACTGGAAGGGCGAATCGTCGCGCGACGAGCTGAAGTCGCTCGGTGCCGAGCTGCGCCACCGTCACTGGAACGACCAGCGCGATCTGGATCTGGCTCCGATCGGCGACTTCGCGTTCTACGACCAGGTGCTCGACATGAGCTTCACGCTCGGCAACCTGCCCAAACGCGTGCAGGGCTTCCAGGGCGACGCGCTCGACAACTATTTCCGCGTGGCGCGCGGCCGCTCGGCGCAATCGGCGGAAGAACATGCGGCGTGCTGCGGCGGCGTTTCGGCCGGCGAAATGACGAAGTGGTTCGACACGAACTATCACTACATCGTCCCGGAATTCCACGCGGACACGAATTTCTCGCTCGATCCGTCGCGCTTGCTCCAGCAACTGGCCGAAGCGCAGGCGCTGGGCGTCGCCGCGAAGCCGGTGATCCTTGGGCCCGTCACGTACCTGTGGCTCGGCAAGTCGAAGGACGATTCGGATCGTCTTGCACTGCTGCCGAAGCTGCTGCCGGTGTACGGCGCGCTGCTCGACACGCTGACCGCGCAGGGCGTCGAATGGGTGCAGATCGACGAACCGATCCTCGTCACCGAACTCGACGCCGAATGGCGCCAGGCATTCCGCACTGCTTACGCGGCGCTGGAAACGCGTCGCATCAAGCTGTTGCTCGCGACGTACTTCGGCCAGCTGCAGGACAACCTGACGCTCGCGGCGTCGTTGCCGGTCGACGGTTTGCACATCGACGCGATCAATGCCCGCGACGAAATCGACGCGCTGGTGCGTGAACTGCCGGCCGAGCGCGTGCTGTCGGTGGGCGCGATCAACGGCCGCAACATCTGGAAGACGGACCTGGGCGTAGCGCTCGACTGGCTCGAGCCGCTCGCCAAGCAACTGGGCGAGCGCCTGTGGCTCGCGCCGTCGTGCTCGCTGCTGCACGTGCCGGTCGATCTCGCGAGCGAAGAAAAGCTCGACGCGGAAATCCGCTCGTGGCTCGCGTTCGCGCTGCAGAAGCTCGACGAACTGAAGGTGCTTGCGACCGCGCTGAACGAAGGCCGCGACAAGGTGGCCGACACGCTTGCCGCGAATGCCGCCGCGATCGACTCGCGCCGCCGCTCGCCGCGCGTGAACAACCCGACGGTGAAGGCCGCGATCGCACGCATCGACGCGCAGCTCGGCAACCGCGTGAGCCCGTACACGGAGCGTGCGGCGAAGCAGTCGGCACGACTGAACCTGCCGGCTTTCCCGACGACGACGATCGGTTCGTTCCCGCAGACCGGCGAAATCCGCCAGGCGCGCAGCCAGTTCAAGGCGGGCGCGCTGGATGAAGCCGGCTATCGCAAGGCGATGCAGGCCGAGATCGTGCGCAGCGTCCGCGAACAGGAATCGCTCGAACTCGATGTGCTCGTGCATGGCGAAGCGGAACGCAACGACATGGTCGAGTACTTCGGCGAACAGCTCGACGGCTACGCATTCAGCCAGTTCGGCTGGGTGCAGTCGTACGGTTCGCGCTGCGTGAAGCCGCCGATCCTGTTCGGCGACATCAGCCGCCCGAAGGCGATGACGGTCGAATGGATCACGTACGCGCAGTCGCTGACGAGCAAGCCGATGAAGGGCATGCTGACCGGCCCGGTGACGATCCTGAACTGGTCGTTCGTCCGCGACGACCAGCCGCGCTCGGTGTCGTGCTACCAGCTCGCGCTCGCGATCCGCGAGGAAGTGCTCGATCTCGAGAAGGCCGGCGTGCGCGTGATCCAGATCGACGAGGCCGCACTGCGCGAAGGGTTGCCGCTGCGCCGCGCGCAATGGGGCGAGTACCTGAAGTGGGCGGTCGAGTCGTTCCGCATCACCGCGAATGGCGTGCAGGACGACACGCAGATCCACACGCACATGTGCTATTCGGAGTTCAACGACATCATCGCGTCGATCGCCGACATGGATGCGGATGTGATCACGATCGAGACGTCGCGCTCGGATATGGAACTGCTCGACGCGTTCGACAATTTCAAGTATCCGAACGAAATCGGGCCGGGCGTGTACGACATCCACTCGCCGAACATCCCGACACAGGATCACATCGTCGGCCTGATGAAGAAGGCGGCCGAGCGTATTCCGGCGGAGCGCCTGTGGGTGAACCCGGATTGCGGGCTGAAGACGCGTCAGTGGGCGGAAGTGATTCCGGCACTGACCAACATGGTCGCGGCCGCGAAGACGCTGCGCAACCAGGTGCAATGACGCAGGTGCAATAACGCGCGGACGCTGCACGCCTGCTGTCTCGATCGTCGATCGGCGGCGGGCGTTGCGCCGGTTCGGACCGTCCCGGGCAGGCCCCGGGACGTGTCGTTTCGAATGTTTGATTTTCGAGGGCCATTCCCGCCATGTGCGAACGCAATCGCTATCCGCTCGACCCGACCGATCCGGAACTGTTCGATGCCATTCTGCTGGAAAACCGCCACCAGGAAGCCCATGTCGAGCTGATCGCGTCGGAAAACTACACGAGCCCGGCCGTGATGGCCGCTCAGGGTTCGCAGCTCACGAACAAGTACGCGGAAGGTTATCCGGGCAAGCGCTACTACGGCGGCTGCGAATACGTCGACGTCGTCGAGCAACTGGCGATCGACCGCGTGCGCGCGCAAGCGGCCGAGCTGACGCGCCGTTTCCCCGTGTATTCGTGACAGCGTGCTGAGGAGGCGACGGTGAGCAACGTGGCGAACGATGCGGTTGAACGGCTGTTGGGCGCGATCGAGGAAGACAGCGACGATTGCTGGGCAATGTACGAGGAGATCGGTCGTGTGGTCGACGGCCGGCTCGACGCGACGGCCGCGCTGTTTCGAATCAACGACAACAACCGCGCGGTGGCCGATCCGTGGCATCCGGACTTCTTCCTCGCGGAAGGCCACGTGCGCGACCAGGGCGTCGAGCTCGATGTGACCGGCCAGCCGACGCCGGACTGGAACCTCTATGCGGGCTTACGTACCTGGATGCCGGTTACGACAGCGGCAGCGACGCCTACCTGACGGACGGTACGGACCCGAAACACCTGTTCAAGCTGTCGACCAAGTACACGTTCTCGCGGGGCGTGTTGCGCGGTGTGTCGATCGGCGGCGGTCTGCTCGCGCAGACGAGCATCACGCGCGGCGTCGAGCAGGGCGAATATGCGATCTTCAATGCGCAGATCGGCTATCGCTTCAACAAGCATCTCGAAGCGTCGCTGCAGTTGAACAACATGTTCAACCGCGATTACTACATCCGTCCGCCGAGCCGGTTCTACAGCGTGTTTGGCGACAAGCGCAACGTGATGCTCACGCTGCGTTCGGACTTCTGACGGCGGCAATGAAAAAAGGGCGGCACGATGTGCCGCCGTTCGCGGGAGACGACCGGGCGGGCGCGTGACGAAGCCGGCCCGGTGCTTCGAGACTACGCCGTGCGCGTGCCGCGCGGCAGTGGCGCGTTCGTCTTGTCCGGAGCACCGGCATCGTCGATGCTGACGCGGCGCGAGATCAGCCAGACGCACACCGACGACAGCACGGCGGCGCTCATGTACTGGACCGCGAGCGGCCACCATTGCGGCGCGGCGTTCTGCGCGATCAGCGTCGCCACGAGCGGCGTGAGGCCGCCGGCGAGGGCGCCGCATACCTGGTACGCGATCGAGATCGCCGTGTAGCGGATGCGCGCGATGAAGATGCCGCTGACGAAGCCGGCAACCACCGAGTAGTAGCCCGATTCCGCGAGCGTCGCGAGACCGACGCCGACCGTGATCGACAGCGGCGTGCCCATATGCACGAGCGGCAGCATCACGAACGGGACGATCGCGGCCCACGCGCCGGTGATCAGCAGCACGCGCGTCGTGCCGAAGCGTTGCGCCAGGAACGCGGCCGCGAGCTGCACGACGAACTGCAGCACGGCGACGATGGTCATGCAATGCAGCACCATCGACCGGTCGAGCGACAGGAACTGCGTCGCGTAGCTGATCATGAAGATGTTGCTGAAATACACGCCGGCGATGCCGTACACGTTCGCGCCGATCGCGAGCAACAGCAGCGGCCAGTACGTGAGCGCTTCGCGCACCGGGTTTTGCGCGGTGTTGCCGCTCTTCTTCACTTCCTCGAACTCGGGCGACTCGGACACGCTCGCGCGGATCACGAACCCGACGGCCAGCAGCACGGCACTCGCGAGGAACGGCACGCGCCAGCCCCAGCTCATCATGTCGTCCTTCGACAGCGTGCTGATTGCGCCGAACGCGAGCATCGACAGGATCAGGCCGCTCGCGCTGCCCAACTGCGCGAACGATGCGAAGAACGTGCGCTTGCCTTCGGGCGCATGCTCGCCGGCGAGCAGCACCGCGCCGCCCCATTCACCGCCGACCGCGATGCCTTGCAGCACGCGCATCAGCACGAGCAGGATCGGTGCGAGCATGCCGGCCTGTGCATAGGTGGGCAATGCGCCGATCGCGACGGTCGAGATCGCCATCAGCATCAGCGTCGCGAGCAGCGAGCGCTTGCGGCCGAAGCGGTCGCCGAGATAGCCGAACATCACGCCGCCGAGCGGCCGCGCGAAGAAGCCGACCGCGAACGAGCCGAACGACGCGAGCAGGCTGACGAAGCGGCTTTCGCCGGGAAAGAACAGCGGCCCGAACACGATGGCTGCGGCGGTCGCATAGCTATAGAAGTCGTACCACTCGATCGTGGTGCCGACGAACGAAGCGAGCGCCGCCCGCTTCGGTTGCTTGATGGCAGTCCCCATCGTTGATGTGCTCCTCTGGAATCCTTTGATTTGGAATGGGTCGTGTGCGTGCCGGGATCAGTCGCGATACGCGACGCCGGGCAGCACGCACAGCAGCTCGTATGCGAGGTTTGCGCCGAGCAGCGCCGTGGTGCCGAACGGGTCGTACGGCGGCGCGACTTCGACGAGATCGCAGCCGACGATGTTCAGCCCCTTCGCGCCGCGGATGATCTCGAGCGCCTGCGGCACCGTGAGGCCCGCGATTTCCGGCGTGCCGGTGCCCGGCGCATAGGCCGGGTCGATGCCGTCGATGTCGAAGCTGATGTAGACCGGCGTGTCGCCGACGCGCGCGCGCACTTCTTCCATCAGCGGCGCGAGCGACTTGTTCCAGCATTCCTCGGCCTGGACCACGCGGAAGCCCTGCTCGCGGCACCAGTCGAAATCCTCGGCGGCGTAGCCGGTGCCGCGCAGGCCGATCTGCGTGACCTTGTCGCCGTGCAGCAGCCCTTCCTCGACCGCGCGGCGGAACGGCGTGCCGTGCGCGATCTTTTCGCCCATCATCGTATCGTTCACGTCGGCGTGTGCATCGACGTGGATCAATGCAACCTTGCCGTGCTTGCGATGGATCGCGCGCAGGATCGGCAGCGCGATCGTATGGTCGCCGCCGA
Organism: Burkholderia sp. WTPI3; assembly: GCF_021483755.1. Taxonomy (NCBI): domain Bacteria; kingdom Pseudomonadati; phylum Pseudomonadota; class Betaproteobacteria; order Burkholderiales; family Burkholderiaceae; genus Burkholderia; species Burkholderia sp. WTPI3. The sequence goes on from NZ_JAGIXF010000050.1 coordinate 14,050, forward strand.
GCGTGACCGGCTTGCAGTCGTGTTCGAGGATCGCGTCGTACGCGGCTTCGATGCGCGCGATGGAGTCGTGCAGGTTATACGGATTGATCGCGACGTCGCCGATGTCGGCGATCTGCAGCGAATCGAACGGCGCGGCGCGGGTGGCCATGTTGTACGGGCGCAGCAGCACGGATTCGGTGCGGATCTGGCGCGGGCCGAAGCGCGCGCCGGTGCGGTTGGACGTGCCGAGGTCGAACGGCACGCCGACGAAACATGCGTCGAGCCCTGCGGCGCTCGCCACGTGCGGCAGACGCATCATCGTCGCGATGCCGCCGCTGCGCGGCATTTCATTGCCGCCGAGCGGCTGGAAATGGGGGTGTTCGTTCATGGGGGTGTCTCGTCCGATGTGGGGTTGCCGTATCATTCGACGCGGCCTGGCGCATAGTTTTACGCGTCCGGCCGGAAAGAAGAATGCGAAGATATCGACGTAAACATCGATTTCCATCGATGTATGAAAGGGGAATAGCGTGCTGGGGAATCTGTCGACCCTCGATCTGCGATTGATCCGCGTGTTTCTCGCGGTCACGGACGCGGGTGGCGTATCGGCCGCGCAGGCGATGCTGAACGTCGGCCAGTCGACGATCAGCGCGCAGCTGTCTTCGCTCGAGACGCGGCTCGGCTACCGGCTATGCGAGCGAGGCCGCAGCGGTTTCCGGCTCACGCCGAAGGGCGAGCGGTTCCACGCGATGAGTCGCAAGCTGCTCGCGGCGCTCGACGAATTCGGGATGGCGGCGCGGCACATGGACCGCCAACTGGTCGGCACGCTGAACATCGGCCTGATCGGGCACACGCCGGTCAGCCAGAACGCGCGGATCGCCGAGGCGATCGCCGCATTCCGCACGCGCGACGAGGCGGTGCGCTTCTCTATCTCAGTGCGTGCGCCGGGCGATCTCGAGGAAAAGCTGCTGAGCGACGAGATCCAGATCGCGGTGGGCTACTTCTGGCATCGCGTGCCGTCGCTGCACTACACGCCGCTGTTCATCGAGCGTCAGGTCGCATACTGCGGCCGCGGGCATCCGCTGTTCGACGGTGCGGGTGCGCTGACGCCGGCCGACGTCGCCGGCTTCGAGTGGGCCTGGCGCTCGTATCCGCTGCCGGAGGCGCAGATGTCGACGACGCCCGATCGCGTGACCGCGACCGCCGACAACATGGAAGCCGTCGCGCTGCTGATCCTGTCGGGCCATCATCTCGGCTACCTGCCGCAGCATTTCGCGGCGCCGTACGTCGCGCAGGGGCTGCTCGCACCGCTCAACCCGGAGCAACTGCGCTACGACGTCACGTTCCACATGGTCGTCGCGCGCAACGGGCGCGGCGACCCGCTCGTCGAGGCGTTTCTCGAGGATCTCGAGCGCGCGCATCAGTCTCCCGACGTGGCGTGACGCGCTGCATGATGCCGGCGCGGCCGGCAACGTGAATCCGTGCCGCGCCGGCGTGGCCTGCTGCCTGCGTCACGGCACCGGCAACCCCGCGTCGTGCTTCACTTCCCGCAACGACAGCGCCGATTCGATCGACGTCACGCCCGGCAGCATCCGCAGCGAATCGCGCAGGAACGTGCCGTAGTCATCGAGATCGCGCGCGACTACCTGCAGCAGATAGTCGGCGGTGCCCGCGACGTTGTGGCACGCGAGGATCCGCTCGATGCCGAGCACTTCCCGTTCGAACCGGTCGGCGACCTTGCGGTCGTGCGTCGCGAAACGCACGAGCACGAACGCGACGACGCCGAAGCCGAGCGCCTGGCGCGACAGCTGCGCGCGGTAGCGCTCGATGTAGCCGTCGCTTTCGAGACGCTTCAGGCGACGCGCACACGGCGTCTCGGACAGGCCGACGGAGTCGGCCAGACGCGCGATCGGCAGGCGGCCGTCGCGCTGCACCGCGGCGAGGATCGCGCGATCGGTTTTGTCGAGCTCATTCATCTTGGCGGAATCCTTGTTCAGATATCGTGATTGTGGCGGATTCCGCTATCAATCGCCAATCCGGCGTCAAAAATGGCCAATAATCCCTCGTCCTTCAGCGGCAACATATCGTCATTGGAGGACGGGGGCAGACCATGATTTCCACGCATTTGCTGTTGATTTATCTCGCCGCGCTGGCGGCCATTTACGCGGTGCCCGGGCCCGACATGGCGCTCGTGCTGCAGACCAGCATCGGTCGCGGCGTGCGTCCGGGCATGGCGGCGGCGGCCGGCCTGTCGCTGTCGCGCACAGCGCATGTGACGCTGTCCGCCTGCGGCGTCGCGGCGCTGATCCGCAGTGCGCCGTGGCTGTACGAAGTGATCCGTTACGGCGGCGCGCTCTATCTCGCGTACGTCGCGATCCAGGTGTTCCGCTCCCCGGTGTTCGCGCTCGGCGACGGCGAGGCTGCTGCCGCGGGCGAGCTGCGGCAATCGTTCTTCAAGGGGCTGCTGACGAACCTGCTGAATCCGAAGGCGCTGCTGTTCTGCTCGGTATTGCTGCCGCAGTTCGTGCGGCCCGAAGCCGGGCCCGTGGTGTGGCAGATGTTCGAACTCGGCGCGCTGCTCGTCGCGGCCGGCGTATGTTTCGACCTCGCGTGCGTGTTCGGCGCGTCGCGCATCGCGGCGTGGATGCGTGCGCACCCGCTCGCCCAAACCGTACAGCGCTGGACGTTCTCGGCCGCGCTGATCGGCTTCGCGCTGCGCCTTTCGATGGACTGACCGGCCGCTCGAATTGCATCCCGGCATCGCTGCCGTGCCGCCCGACAGACGCGCACGGCGCGGTGCATCGCCGAACGAAGGCCGCGCGCAATGCCGGCCTGCTCGCGCTTCTTCGGCACGGCGGCGCACGCGCGCAAATCGTCTGACTGATCTAAACTTCCTTTGACTTCGCGCTGCGGCGAACCGACTGACCGAACGGAACCGTCTTCCGCCGGCCCTGTCCGATTTCCTGGTTGTTCCGTGCAACGCGGTACCAAGGAGGGTCTGAACATGGCAAGGCATCTTCAAGCCGACCGTGAACCCCGGATCGTCGCCGAGTCCAAGTGTCTCGGCCAGTGCGATCCGGCGGAACGCATCCACGTCACGATCATGTTGCGGCGGCAGGAAGAAGGGCAACTCGATGCATTGGTTCACCAGCTGGCTACCGGTGACGCCCGTGCAAAACCGGTGTCGCGCGACGCATTCGCGCAGCGTTTCTCCGCGAGTCCCGACGACATTCGCAAGACCGAGGACTTCGCACGCCGTCATCAACTCACGGTCGATCGTGTCGATCCGGTCGAAAGCGTCGTCGTGCTGTCCGGCACGATCCAGCAATTCGAAGCCGCATTCAGCGTGAAGCTCGAGCGTTTCGAGCATCGCTCGATCGGTCAGTATCGCGGCCGCTCGGGCCCGATCGTGTTGCCCGACGATATCGGCGATGCGGTCACGGCCGTGCTCGGTCTCGACAGCCGTCCGCAGGCGCGGCCCCACTTCCGGCTGCGTCCGCCGTTCAAGCCCGCACGCGGTGCCGCGGGCGTCACGTTCACGCCGGTTCAGCTCGCTTCGCTGTACGGTTTCCCGGCCGGTGACGGCGCGGGGCAGTGCATCGCGATCGTCGAACTCGGCGGCGGCTATCGCGCGGCCGATATCCAGCAATACTTCCGCGGGCTCGGGATCAACACGCCGCCGACGCTCGTCGACGTGAACGTCGGTACCGGCCGCAATGCGCCGAGCGGCGATCCGAACGGCCCGGACGGCGAAGTCGCGCTCGACATCGAGATCGCCGGGGCGATCGCGCCGGCCGCGAAGATTGCGATCTACTTCGCGTCGAACAGCGACGCGGGCTTCATCCAGGCCGTGAACGCGGCCGTCAACGACAAGGCCAACCAGCCTTCGGTGATCTCGATCAGCTGGGGCGGGCCGGAAGCGATCTGGCAGGCGCAGTCGGCGCAGGCGTTCGACCGCGTGCTGCAGGCGGCCGCCGCGCACACCGTGATCCCCTGCGCGGCGTCGGGCGACAGCGGCTCGGGCGACGGGCTGCAGGACGGCGCCGATCACGTCGACTTTCCCGCTTCGAGCCCGTACGTGCTCGGCTGCGGCGGCACGCAGCTCGATGCGTTGCCGGGGCAGGGCATCCGCAGCGAGGTCACGTGGAACGACGACGCGGCCGGCGGCGGTGCGGGCGGCGGCGGCGTCAGCACGATGTTCGACCTGCCGACGTGGCAGCAGGGGCTGACCGTGACGCGCGCCGACGGCAGCAGCACGCCGCTGGCCAAGCGCGGCGTGCCGGACGTCGCCGGCGATGCATCGCCGCAAACGGGCTACGAGGTGTCGGTTGCCGGCACGCCCGCGGTGATGGGCGGCACGAGCGCGGTCGCGCCGCTGTGGGCCGCGCTGATCGCGCGGATCAACGCGGCGGCCGGCGCCTCGGTCGGCTGGGTCAATCCGGTGCTGTACAAGAATCCGGGCGCGCTGCGCGACATCACGAAAGGCTCGAACGGCACATATGCGGCCGCGGCCGGCTGGGATGCGTGCACGGGCCTCGGCAGCCCGGACGGCGCGAAGCTCGCCGCGGTCCTCGCGCGCAAGCCGTCGAGCTGACGCGCCGGCACATGCGTTTCCTTGTGACGCGGGTGTCCTGCCCGCGTCTTTTTTCACCTCCAGGAGCAGCACGATGGGCATCGATTCCGCATCTTCCGGCGGCGTGTATCCGCTGCATCACGGCGACCTCAATTCGCATGGCGTGCCGGCGGCCGTCAGTCCGGTCGCGCTGAGCCAAGGCCGCGACCAGCCGTTCTTCGATCCCGTTGCATACGGCAACGGCCCCGACGACTCGGTGACCGACACGACCGAAGCGGCCGCGATCACGCACCACACGATCCTGATCGGCGGGAAGCGTATTGCCTATACGGCGACGGCCGGCCATCTCGTGACCGTCGACCCGAGCAGTTCGCAACCGGCCGCGAAGCTCTTCTACGTCGCGTTCACGGCCGACGGCGCGAAGGAAGAAACCCGGCCTGTGACGTTCTTCTACAACGGCGGCCCCGGTTCGTCGTCCGTGTTCGTGCTGCTCGGCTCGTTCGCGCCGAAACGTATCAAGACGTCGATGCCGGGGTTCACGCCGCCCGCGCCGTATCAGATGGAAGACAACCCCGACAGCATGATCGACCACAGCGACTTGGTCTTCATCAACCCGGTTGGCACCGGCTATTCGGCGGCCGTCGCGCCGAACAAGAACCGCAATTTCTGGGGCGTCGACCAGGATGCGGATTCGCTGAAGCAGTTCATCAAGCGCTACCTGACCAAGAACAACCGCTGGAATTCGCCGAAATACCTGTTTGGCGAGTCGTACGGCACGGCGCGCAGCTGCGTGCTCGCCTACAAGCTGCACGAGGACGGCGTCGACCTGAACGGCGTTACGCTGCAGTCGTCGATCCTCGACTACCGGCAGGCCGGCAATCCGGTCGGCGCGCTGCCGACCGCGGCGGCCGACGCGTGGTATCACCAGAAACTCGGCGTCAAGCCGGCGCCGACGGATCTCGGCGCGTTCGTGGAGGAAGTCGCGCAGTTCGCGCGCACCGACTACCTGAACGCGTTGCGCAACGTGCCGCATGCCGACCCGGCCGTCGTGCAAAAACTGTCGGAGTACACCGGCATCGACACGGCGACGCTGCAGACGTGGGGGCTCGACATCGCCGGCTACGATGCGCGCGGCAATTCGCTGTTCCTGACGACGCTGCTGCATGCCCAGGGGCTGGCGCTCGGCTCGTACGACGGCCGCGTGACCGGAATTTCGTCGGGCATCGCCGGCAAGATCGATCCGAACTCGGGCGGCAACGACCCGACGATGACGGCGGTGACGGGCGTCTACACGGCGATGTGGAACAGCTACCTGAACGAGCAACTGAAGTTCACGTCGAACTCCGCGTTCACGGACCTGAACGACCAGGCATTCCAGAACTGGGATTTCAGCCACATCGACCCGACCGGCGCGCAGCAGGGCATCGATGCGAAGGGGAACGTGATTCTCTACACGGCGGGCGATCTTGCCGCGGTGATGGCGCTGAACATCGACCTGAAGGTGCTGTCGGCGAACGGCTTCTACGATTTCGTCACGCCGTTCTACCAGACCGTGATCGACCTGCAGCAGATGCCGCTCGAGGATCAGAAGGTGCGGCAGAACCTGTCCGCGCGCTTCTATCCGTCGGGGCACATGGTGTATCTCGACGGCGGTTCGCGGACCGCGCTCAAGCGCGATCTCGCGACGATGTACGACGCGACGGTCAGCGACACGGGCGCGCGGATGCGGATCCGCGCACTGCAGGCGAAGAAGACGGGCGGGCCCGCGTAGCGCTGCCCGTCGGGCACGTGCCGCGCGCAACCGCTACGGTGCTGTTCGCGCGGCGCGTGTGATCGGTGCCGTCGATCAGCCGCAGTGGCCGGGTTGCGCGGCCGGCCAGTCGAACAGCGTGTACGGCAGCGCGCGCTTGTGGCGCGAGCCTTCGTGGAAACGCAGCACCGTTTCGTAGACGTGGTCGCTGACGGGCTTGCCTTCGAGGAAATCGTCGATCTCGTCGTAAGTCACGCCGTATGCGTGCTCGTCGGGGTGCAGCGGGCGCAGTTCCTCGAGGTCGGCTGTCGGCACCTTCATCACGATCGATTCCTCGCCGCCGAGCGCACGGGCGAGCGCACGTACGCGGCGCTTGTTCAGGCCGGCGAGCGGCAGAATGTCTGCGCCGCCATCGCCGAATTTCGTGAAGAAACCCATCAGCGATTCGGCCGCGTGGTCGGTGCCGATCACGATGCCGCGCCGCGCACCGGCGACCGCGTATTGCGCGATCATGCGCTCGCGCGCCTTGATGTTGCCGTGCACGAAGTCCTGCTGTGCGGGTGTTTCGAATGCGTGGCCGGACGCGGCCAGCGACGCGAGCATTGCGTCCGCGGCGGGCTTCACGTCGACCGTCAGTGTCTCGTCCGCGCGCACGAAATCGAGCGCGCGCTGCGCATCGGCTTCGTCGTTCTGCACGCCGTTCGGCAGACGCATCGCGATGAAGCGCGCGTCGTAGCCGTCGGCGCGCAGCCGTTCGACCGACAACTGCGCGAGCCGCCCGGCCGTCGACGAATCGACGCCGCCGCTGATGCCGAGCACGTAGGTCCGCAGGCCCGTCGAACGGAGGTACTGCGTGAGGAAATCGACGCGCCGGGCGATTTCGGCATCGACGTCGAAGTGCGGGGCGACGTTCAGTTCGGCAATGATCGCGCGTTGGCGGCTGGCGTAATCGGCGGATGTCATGGGGGTGGTTCCGGAACGAAATGCGAGGCGCCCATCATAAGCGCAATCGTGGCCCGGCGCCGCGCCGGGCGTGCGATCGGGCCGCCGCGCGTTGCATCGGCGAGACGCGCTGCATCGTGATGGTGCAGCCCGCGCCGAGGCGCACCGGAGCGGGCGTCCGGATGCGTCGTTCCGATGCATGCGCGGCCGATGCGGCTGGCGCTCCTGCCCGCGTCAGCGCCGTGCGAGCACGACGCCCACCAGTGCGAGCGCGAAGCCGGCGAGCTGAATGGTCGCGAGCGTTTCGCCGAACAGCAGGTAACCCTGCAGCGCGGCGAGCGGCGGCGCGAGAAACAGCAACGACGTCGCGCGTGCCGCGTTGCCGCGGCGCAGCATCCACATCAGCATCGTGACCGCGCCGCCGGACAGAAACACGATGCCCCATACGAGCGACATCCACAGCGCGGGCGCGCCGATCCAGCGCGTTTCGTGCAGCAGCGCGACGAAAATCGCCGCGACGATCGCCGCGCCGAGGTTCTGCACGGCGACGGCCGTGCGCAGGTCGTTCTGTGCGAGCTTGCCTTTCTGGTACAGCGACCCCGCGGTGATCGAGCCGACCGACAGCACCGACACGGTCACGACGAACCACGCCGGCGCTGCGCCCGGCGGCGGCGCGACGCCGCCCGCGACTTTCGGCGCGAGCACGAGCGCGACGCCGGCGAGCCCGAGCGCCATCCCGAGCCAGCCGCGCGCGGGCAGGCGCTCGTTGAACAGCGGCACCGCGAGCACGGCGGTGGCGAGTGGCTGCAGCGCGCCGAGCAGCGCCATCACGCCGGCGTTCAACCCTTGCGCGACGGCCCAGTAGCTGGCGCCGAGATAAATGCCCTGCAGCAGCGCGCCCGCGATCAGGTGACGCGGCCATTCGCGGCGAGCCGGCCACGGCGCGCGCGCGACGAACGCCACCGCGCCGAACAGCACGGCCGTGCCCGCGAAGCGCGCGAGCAGGAACAGGTTCGGGTCGGCATAGGGCTTGATGGCCCGGGCGACGATGAAGCCGTTGGACCACAGCGCGACGAAGGCCGCGGCGACGAGCGAGGTAAGCATGCGGGGCGGGCCGCGACGCGGCCGGACGAATCGTGAAGCCGGTCAGTATCGGGCGAAGCCGGCTTGCCGTCTTGTCGAATTCTGCACTCGCTCACTTGCTTGCACGCCGTGCCGTGCGGAACGGTGGCGAAGGCGATCGTGGAGGGGGTATGTGCCGCGCGCGGCGGACGCAGATGTGTCGCGTCGGCGCGCGGCGTGGCGGTACGCGGGCCGTTCGTTATCGAACGGCCGGGACCAGAGCCGGGCCGGGTGAACCGGCCGCAACGGAAGCGCGCGCACGCACGCGCGAAACGGAGGGGAGATCAGTCGAGCGAGAACGTGTCGAGCGGCTGGTTCGCGCGGGCATCGGTCGCGAAGCGCGCCGCGAGCTGTTCGTACAGCCGACGTGCCTCGTCGAGCGTCAGGTCGATCCAGTACGGATCGCCGGCGCCGTCGTTGAGTCGTTCGGGCGAAAACTGGATTTCGAGCACACTGCCTTTGCGATACATGGCGCGAGTTCCTTAATGGTCTGTCGTTCGGCGAAACGCAGAGTGTAGCAATCGCTTGCCGCACCGATTCGCGCACCTCAGGCAATACAGAATTTCACTTTCGCGGAACCCGGTCGTTGTCGCGCCGCCGTCAAATGACAGTCAAACGGGCGTAATACAATGGTCGGCTTACTCATTACCAGTCGCCCCAGGCGCATTGCGATGCTGGCGGAACAACGTCATCAATACATCCTGTCGGAGCTTGGACGGTCGGGCGCGCTGTCGGTCGCCGAACTCGTGCGTTCGCTCGACGTGTCGCGCGAGACGGTACGGCGCGACCTGAACGCGCTCGCGGCGCGCGGCCTGCTCGTGATGACGCACGGCGGCGCGCTGGCGGCGGACCGCCGCGAGCCGAGCCTGTCCGAGCGCGAAGCGGCGAACGCCGAAGCGAAGCGCACGATCGGGCGGCGCGCGGCCGAATTCGTGCCCGACGACGCATCGGTGCTGATCGACTCGGGCAGCACGCCGCATGCGGTCGCGCTCGCGCTCGCCGACCGCCACCGGCTGTCGATCTACACGAACGACTGGCGCACCGCGTTCGTGCTCGCGCGGCGCAACGGCAATCGCGTGACGCTGCTCGGCGGCGAACTGTCCGACGACGAAGACGCCACGTTCGGACTCGATACGATCCAGCAGCTCGCGCAATACCATGTCGACTTCGCATTCGTCGGCGCGGGCGGCATCACGGCCGACGGCGATTGCACCGACTATTCGCGGCTCGCCGCCGAAGTGCGCAGCCGGATGATCGCGGCGGCCGGCACGGCGATCATCGTCGCCGACCATTCGAAGTTCGGCCGCGTGACGCCGGTGCGGATCAACGGCGCGTCGGCCGCGCGCTATCTGGTCACCGAGCGCATGCCGGACAAGGCCGTGCGCCGCGCGCTGACCGCCCGCGGCATCGAGCTGCTCGTGTGCGACTGACTGGCGAAAAGCCTCTACGACGCATCCTGGTCGTCCTTCCGAAACAAGCTCCGCTACAAGGCGATCGCGCACGGGGCCACGCTCGAGGAAGTCGACGAAAGCGGTTCTACCCAGTCCTGTTCGGCGTGCGGGTCGAAAGACAGCACGACGCGACCGAAAGGTATCGCGGGACTGCGAACAAGAGAGTGGGCCTGTAGTGAATGTGGTGTCGAGCATGATCGAGATACCAACGCTGCCGTGAACATTCTCCGATGCTGACGTGCATCGCCAGGTGTGGGAATCCTCCGCCTTTAGCGCAGACGAGGACGTCAAGTGGCGGGATGCGCGCATCGATCCGCAGGATCGCGATGCGTCGTTTCGCCATGACGTCCTTCCGGTCGTCGCCACGCCGGAGCACTTGCAGGTACTCGACGCGGAAGGCGCGAACCCGATCGTCTGTACGGGCTCGGCGAACATGAGCCGCAACTCCGAGCAGTACAACGACGAGAACCTGCTCGAGTTTCGCGACGCACGCATCGCGGCGATCTATCTCGCGGAATTCCTGCCGCGCTACGAGCACTATCGTGCGCGGGCGCGGGCGCTGTCGATCGAGACGAAGCGGCGCGGCGCAGGCACGCAGCGGCAGCTCGCGCTGGCGCCGGATTCGAGCTGGGCGAAGAAGTACTACTTGGCGGGAAGCGTGGAAGAGAAGGCGCGGATCGCGCTGGCGGCGACGGCACCGACGGACTGACCCGTGCGCTCGACCCGGAGTGGCCTGCAGCGGCCGGAAGCGGCCGGAAGTGCGACATGCTCCCGGCTCATGCCGGTTGCACGCGTGGTGGTGTCGTTCGAGAGAGGGGCCGTCCGGCGAGTGCATCGCTCGCCGGGCGGCCTTCGGGCGGAATCGCGCGGCGTGCCTACGCGGCGACGTAGCGCAGCACGGAGTCGGCGATCGTCTCGCGATGCCGTGCACGCAACCGCGGCGCCGACGGATCGCGGCCGAACGCGGCGCCGAACGTGTAGCGGTTCGACACGCGGTGGAAGCAGAACGAGCTGATCAGCAGGTGCAGGTCGAACGCGTCGATGTCCTTGCGGAACGCGCCGCTCGCCGCGCCGCGCTCGAGCAGTTCCTCGAGCGTCTTGATGATGCTGACGTTGCGGTTCTTGAACGACTTCAGCTGTTCGAGATACTTCGCGCCGTGGATGTTCTCGATCGACACGAGGCGGACGAAGTCGCGATGCTTGTCGTGATAGTCGAACGTGAATTCGACGAGCCGGCGCATGCCTTCGCGCGGCTCCATGTCGCCGACGTGCAGTTCCTGCTCGAGCGCGCGGATGTCGCCGTACACCTTCTCCAGCACGGCCTCGTACAGGCCTTCCTTGCTTTCGAAGTAGTAATAGAGCATCCGCTTCGTCGTGTTCGTGCGCTCGGCGATCGCGTCGACGCGCGCACCGGAGAGGCCCATCGCGGAAAATTCCTGCGTGGCGACGTCGAGGATGTTGCGCCTGGTTTGCTCGGGATCGTATTTGCGCCGCGCGTCGGACGCAAGCGCGCGGCTTTCGGACGTGGCGGCTTTGCTTCCAGCTTTCATGTGACTTTGTTGTGGGTTCGCGGCGGCATGAAGAAATCATTCTAGCATGCGGAAAATCCCCGTCCGGCCGACCTGCCGCTCTAACCGCCGGCCCGCTCGGCCATGCCGTTTCGACCGCCGCCGCCGTTCAGCGACGGCACGATGCGAGCGCGTCGCGGGCCTGGTACGCGGTGTATGTGAGTTGCGCGGCGGCGAGGCCCGCGAGCCCGAACGTGCGCGTGAGCCCGAACGCGGCGAAGCCTTCCGGCACGGGCTGCTCGCCGGCCAGCGCGGCGGCGAGCGCTTCGCCGGCGACGGTGGTCGGCGCCATCCCGTGGCCGCCGAACGCGATCGCGTGCCACACGCCGTCCGCGTCGCGGCCGATCTGCGGCATCTTGTGCCGAGCGTAGCTCATCAGCCCGCCCCACGCGTAGTCGACCTTCACGCCGTCGAGCTGCGGATATACGCGCAGCAGGTCGCGACGCAGCAGGCGTGCGATCGCGTCGGGGCCGCGGTCGAGCACCGAGATCCGGCCGCCCCACAGGATCCGCGTGTCCTTCAGCGGGCGGTAGTAGTCGAATGCGAAGCGCGTGTCGTAGATCGCGTATGGCGCGTCGATCGCGTGCGGCAACCGCGTGCCGAGCGGTTCGGTCGCGATCACGTAGGTCGCGATCGGCAGCACCGCGCGTTCGATGCGCGGCGACACGCCGCGCGCATAGCCGCCGCCGGCGAACACGACGTCCTTTGCGCGCACCGTGCCCTGCGCCGTGCGTACGACGTAGCCGGCGCCTTCGCGCGCGATGCCGAGCGCGGCCGAGCGTTCGTACACGCGTGCACCGCCGCGCGATGCGGCCGCCGCGACGCCTAGCACGTACTTGAGCGGATGGAAGTGGAACGCGTTCGGCTCGAACAGCCCGCCGTGGTAGCGCTGCGTCTTGAGCCGCGCGCGCAGCGCGTCGGTTGCGACCGGTTCCCAGTCGACGTTGAATTCCTGCTTCATCAGCGTGCGTACGCCGTCGAGCCGCGACGGATCGTCGAACCAGTTCGCGAGCATCACGCCCTCGTCGACGATGTCGCAATCGATCCCGTAGCGCGCGATGCGCGTGCGGATCAGGTCGACCGCGTCGACGGTGAGCCGGTACAGGCGACGCCCTTCGTCGCGGCCGAGCGTGCGCAGCAGATCCGCGTTGTCGAGGCTGTAGCCGCCGAACACGAAGCCGCCGTTGCGGCCCGATGCGCCGAAGCCGACCCGCTCGCTGTCGAGCACGACGACGTCCGTCACGCCGCGCTCGACGAGACCGAGCGCCGTGCACAGGCCGGCGAGGCCGCCGCCGACGATGCAGACCCGCGTGTCGATCGTGCCGGTCAATTGCGGGTAGGGCTGGCGGGTAACGGTGGCTTCGTAGAAATTCTGCATGCGTCTCGGTGACTCGTAACGGCGGGAAAACGGACGGCGCGCGTCGATCTTGCCTGAACGCGCGCGCCGCGTCGAATGGGGTTTTCAGTGCGCCGGCCGGCGCGTTACCGGGCGTTATGCGCCCGGCGTCGGGTTGGCCGGACGGGCGACATAGGCCGGATAACCGGCGTCGGCCTTCTCCGTGGCGTCTGGCGTCGCGTTGCGCTCGATCCACGGCGCGATCTCCATGTCCTCGTAGCGGACGAGGCGGCATTTGCGCACCAGCGCGTAGCCGAGCCAGATCACGAGGAAGAACGGCAGGCCGATGTAGGTCGCGGCGATACCGGTCCAGTCGATCCTGTCGGCGAGGAACGCATGGTAGTCCTGGCCGAGCGCGACGATCGCGCACAGCGCGAACGCGAACAGCGGGCCGAACGGGAACCACTTCGACCGGTACGGCAACTGGTCGAGCCGGTAGCCCTGCTTCAGGAAACCCTTGCGGAACCGGTAATGACTGACCGCGATGCCGAGCCACGTGATGAAGCCGGCCATGCCCGACGTGTTCAGCAGCCACAGGTACACCGTCTTGTCGCCATACAGCGACGTGAGGAAGCACAGCCCGCCGATCGCCGTCGTCGCGTACAGCGCATTGCGCGGCACGCCGCCCGGCGACAGTTTTGCGAACAGCTTCGGCGCGCGGCCTTCGACGGCGAGGTTGTAGAGCATCCGCGTCGACGCGTACATGCCCGAGTTGCCGGCCGACAGCACGGCGGTCAGGATCACCGCGTTCATCACGCCGGCCGCGAATGCGAGGCCCGCGTGGCGGAACACCAGCGTGAACGGACTCACGCCGATGTCGGTCACGTCGCTCTTCAGCAGGCTCGGGTCGGTGTACGGAATCAGCACGCCGATCACGAAGATCGCGAGCACGTAGAACAGCAGGATGCGCCAGAAGATCTGGCTGACCGCACGCGGGATCGTCGTGCGCGGATTCTCCGATTCGCCGGCCGCGACGCCGATCATTTCGGTGCCCTGGAACGAGAAGCCCGCGATCATCGCGACGCCGAGCATCGTCGCCCAGCCGCCGGCGAACGGTGCGTCGCCGATCGTGAAGTTGCCCCAGCCGGCGCTCGGGCCGCCCTGCATGATCCCGAAGATCATCAGCAGGCCGACGCCGACGAACGTGAGCACCGTCAGCACCTTGATCAGCGCGAACCAGTATTCGGCCTCGCCGAAGCCGCGCACCGACAGTGCGTTGAGCGCGAAGATCAGCGCGAGGAAGATCGCGCTCCACCAGACGCCCAGCACGTTCGGGAACCAGTAGTGCATCACGAGCTGCGCGGCGACGAGTTCCACCGCGAGCGTCACGGCCCAGCTGTACCAGTAGTTCCAGCCGAGCGCGAAGCCGAAGCCTTCGTCGACGAACTTCGAGCCGTAGGTCGCGAACGAGCCCGACACCGGCATGAACGCGGCCATTTCGCCGAGGCTCGTCATCAGGAAATAGACCATCAGGCCGATCATCATGTACGCGAGCATCGCGCCGCCGGGGCCGGCCTGCGAGATCGACGCGCCGGACGCGACGAACAGGCCGGTGCCGATCGAGCCGCCGATCGCGATCATGCGCAGATGGCGCGCCTGCAGGCTGCGGTGGAGGGACGGCTTCGCGGGCGGCGAGCCGGACGGACGGGGCGAATCGGGGCGGGCATCTGAATGCATGGCGGGTGCTGGGCGCTGTCTCCGGGATTGTTTTTTGGCTGCGAAGCACGACGCGTCGCCGGCCGCCGCCGGGCGGCGGCGGTGCGTCGCGGGAATGATCCGGTGCAACCGGCCGCGACGCGCGTCGTTTTCGTCTGTCGGCCGGCCGCCGTCGGCGGCCGTCGATGCGCCGAGTGCGGCGCACCTCGACGTCGTCCCGATTGTGTGTGTCCGCCGGATGGGCTGCAAACGATATTTCCGCACAGGGTGATGCAGCTTTGTCATCAAGTTGCGGCGCGCCGAGATGCGTCCGGATGGCCCGGTCTCGGGCTTTGGACACGTCCCATATGCGGGCTGAAACGGCCCCGTGTTTCCTGCCCGGGTGTTGCGTTTTGGGAATGAAGTCGTGAGTTAATATCAATAGCGGCCCGACTTGTGGCCACCGACAATGTGTCTCATGGATCGTGCCTTGCGAGGCGGGGGCGTGCCGTCCGGCCGGGGTTTCCGGCGGCGGCGCAGCGCGATGCGCCACGCGGCGCACCGGGCCTGCCGAGCAGCGCATCCGCTTGCACAGGGCGCGTGAACGCGCTCCAATCGAATCACGCGGGCGGCGTCGCCGCCGCACCGATCAATCTGTCCCTGAAGAGGAAGTGATGCAATTCAACGACATTCTTGCCGCGCTCGATATCGATCTCGCCCAGTGGAAAGGCAATGCGCTGACCGCGCGTTCGCCGCTCGATGGCGCGACGCTCGCGACGCTGGCGGTCGACTCGCCCGCTGACGCCGAGCGCAAGATCGACGCCGCACACGACGCATTCCTCAAGTGGCGCACGGTGCCGGCGCCGGTGCGCGGCGAGCTGGTGCGCGTGTTCGGCAACGTGCTGCGCGAGCACAAGGCCGAGCTGGGCCGCCTCGTCACGCTCGAAGCCGGCAAGATCACGTCGGAAGGGCTCGGCGAAGTGCAGGAAATGATCGACATCTGCGATTTCGCGGTCGGCCTGTCGCGTCAGCTTTACGGCCTGACGATCGCGTCCGAGCGCCCGGGCCACCGGATGATGGAAACGTGGCACCCGATCGGCGTGTGCGGCGTGATCTCGGCGTTCAACTTCCCGGTCGCGGTGTGGGCGTGGAATGCGGCGCTCGCGTTCGTCTGCGGCGATTCGGTCGTGTGGAAGCCGTCGGAGAAGACGCCGCTCACCGCGATCGCGTGCCACGTGCTGCTCCAGAAGGCGATCCGCGAATTCGAGAAGACGCATCCGGGCGTCGCGCCGGCGGAATTGAGCCAGCTGGTGCTCGGCATGCGCGATGTCGGTGAAGTGCTGACGTCGTCGAAGAAGGTGCCGGTCGTCAGCGCGACCGGCAGCGTGCGGATGGGCACGGAAGTCGCGAAGGTGCTGAGCCAGCGTCTCGCGCGCGGCATCCTCGAGCTCGGCGGCAACAACGGGATGATCGTCGCGCCGAGCGCCGATCTCGACCTCGTGGTGCGCGCCGTCACGTTCGCGGCGGTCGGCACGGCCGGCCAGCGCTGCACGACGCTGCGCCGCCTGATCGTCCATCGCAGCATTGCCGATCAACTGCTGCCGCGCATCGAGAAGGCGTATGCGTCGGTGAAGGTCGGCAGCCCGCTCGAGGAAGGCACGCTCGTCGGCCCGCTGGTCGACCGCGCGTCGTTCGACGCGATGCAGAAGGCACTGGCCGATGCGCGCGAGCAGGGCGGCGAGGTGAAGGGCGGCGAGCGCGTCGACGTCGGTCATGCGGATGCGTACTACGTGCGTCCGGCAATCGTGCGGATGCCGAAGCAATCGTCGGTGGTCGAGCGCGAGACGTTCGCGCCGATCCTGTACGTGATGATCTACGACAATTTCGAAGACGCGATCGACGTGCACAATGCCGTGCCGCAAGGTCTGTCGTCGGCGATCTTCACGAACGACATGCGCGAGGCCGAGCAGTTCATGTCGGCAGCGGGCAGCGATTGCGGGATCGTCAACGTGAACATCGGCACGAGCGGCGCGGAGATCGGTGGCGCGTTCGGCGGCGAGAAGGAAACGGGCGGCGGCCGCGAGTCGGGTTCGGATGCGTGGAAGGCGTATATGCGCCGTGCGACGAATACGATCAACTACAGCCGTCAGCTGCCGCTGGCGCAGGGTGTGAAGTTCGACGTGTGATGGCGCGCGCCCGGCAGGGCGCGTCGACGATCGAATGAAAAGGGCCGGTTGCCGCGAAAGCGGTGACCGGCCCTTGTCGTTGTGGGCGACACGCATGCCGCGGCGCCCGATCACGGCTCGTGTCGCGTGGCGCCCTCGTTCGCCGGCATGTTCTGCACAACGAGCATCTGCGGCGTCGACAGCGTGATCCGCGCCGCGCGCAACTGTTTCAGGATCTCGAACAGCAGATCGCTCTTCGTCGAACTCGCGATCCGCGGGCTCGCCACATAACCGGTCACGCTCAGCGTAATGCCGTCGGGCGTGAGCTGGCTGAACGTCACCGACGGCGCCGGCTTGTCGAGAATCGCCGGGTGTTCGCGATACGCGTCGAGCAGCAGGTCGCGCACCTGCTCGGGATCGGTGTTCAGCGGGAACGTCAGCATCAGCGTCGCGACGCCCTGCGTGCTGTTGCCCATCGTCACGTTGCGCACGTTCTGCGAGATCAGCTGCGAGTTCGGCACGATCACGGTCGAGCGGTCGCTCAGCTGGATCTCGGTCGCGCGCACGTTGATGCGGCGGATGTCGCCTTCGACGCCCGAGATGCTGACCATGTCGCCGACTTTCACCGGCCGCTCGGTCAGCAGGATCAGCCCCGACACGAAGTTCTTCACGATCTCCTGCAGGCCGAAACCGATACCGACCGACAGCGCGCTGACGATCCACGCGAGGTTGCTCCATTTGACGCCGAGCAGCCCGAGCGTCATCAGCACGAGCAGCACGTAGCCGACGTTGGTGAACAGCGTGATCAGGGATACGCGCATCCCCGCGTCCATGCCGAGCGCGGGCATGAACTCGCTGTCGAGCCAGCGACGCACCGAGCGCAGCAGGTAGAAGCCGATCGCGAATCCGATTCCCGCATTCATGATCCGGTCGGGCATGATGTTCAGGCTCTGCAGCCGCTGACCGCCGATCATCGAGACCACGCTGTCGAGCAGGTCGCTCGGCGTCGTGCCGAAACCGCCCGTGAGCAGCGCGATGGCCGCGACCAGCATCAACAGGCTCGTGCCGAGGCCGGACGCGACGGTGTGCGCCTGGTCGAGATGCCGGTCGTCGAGCGCGAACAGGTGCTTGATCTGCTTGCCGGTCGGCAGGCTTGCCGAGAACAGGCTCTCGCTCGCGTCGCGCGTCAGTTGCGTGAGGATGTAGACGCTGCACAGCACGATCTCGAACCACACGAGCTCGTACGTGATGAAGCGCGCGACCGTGATGTAGCCGATCACGAGCGCGCCCAGCGACACGACGATCGCCAGCGTGACGCCGGCATGGATCAGCCCCGCCAGCGTCGAGCGCTGCTCGGGCGCTTCGCCGGCTTCCGCGAGCGCGCTGCGCACGCGGTTCGCGCGCAGCAGCGATGCGCCGACGGTCAGCGCGACGACGAGCGACACGATCCCGCGACCGAACAGCGTGACGGACAGGCTGGTGTCTACGATCCGGTTGATCGATTCGAGCGTGCCGGACATCAGCAACAGTGCGGCCAGCACACCGGGGAACGGCTTCATCGCGAGCGCGACCGGATCGGCGAGCGCCGGCAGCCGCCACGACGGGTGCTTCGTACAGAGCAGCGCGCGGCCGAGCCCGGCGATCAGCGCGCAGGTCACCGCCAGCTTCGCGAACTGATCCCACAGATCGCTCATCGACGGCGTGAGCTCGTAGTGCCGAGCGAGCGCGAGATAAAGAATCTGGACGGCGACGGCGGTCGCGAACAGCGTCGAGAACGCCGTCGACAGTGCAAGTGCGCTGCGGCGCAGCCGCGTGGGCGGCAGGTGGTTCAGGCAGACCCACGCGAGCCCGCGTTCGACGAGGCGGCGGCCGCCGAGCCATACGGCGAGCGCGGCGATCATCAGCAGCGTGGTGATCGCACGCTGTCCGGGCATCCAGGACGAGTGCAGCATGTCGCGCAGTTCGTCGTTGAAATCCTCGAGCCGATGGACGTCGTCAGCCGACAGATGAAACAGCGGCAGCCAGAACTGCGCGCCGAAGATGCTGCCCGAACGGAACGCGAGCTGGTTGCGCAGCAGGCTGCGGTGCAGCTTCGCGAACTGGTCGTTCAGGTTCGCGAGGTTGGCCTTCTGGTCAGCGGCCTGTTTCAGCGCGGCGTCGATCTGCGCCTTGCGCGCGTTCAGCGTCGCCCGCTGTTGCGCGACGGCGGGCGTTTCGGGCGATGCACCCGGGGCCGGCGGCGGACCGAGCACGTCGAGCTGCGCCTGGATTTGCGTACGCTGCGGCGCGAGCTCGCTCTGCAGCTTGTCGACGTCGGCGCTCAGTTCCTGCGTCGCATCGCCGAGCCCGTCGAGCTCCTTGCTGTTGGTCGCGTTCGACGTCTGCTGCTTGATGCGGTCCTGCTGGACCTGCATCTGCTTGAGCTGCGCAATTGCATCGTTCAGCGAAATGGTCGGCACGGGGGCGCCGACGCCGCTCGCGCCCGGCGCGGACGCGGCTGCCGGAAACGCCGACGCGGTCGCGATCGCCGCGAACTGCAGCAGCGCGAACAGCGCGATCCGGCGTGCGTAGATGGATAGTCGTTGCATGGACATGGAATGCTTACGTTTTGCCGACGATTCCGGGCGCCGAAAGGCGTCGGGAAGCCGGGAGTTGGCCCGGTAGCATGTTACCGGGGTGTGGCGGCGGCAATGGCGACGATTGTGCGTATGGCGTATCGCGCGTCATGCGGCCCGCGGCGCCGCGCGAGGGCGCTGAGCGTCCGTATCGACGGGCCCGCGCCGGCATCGGTTGCCAAGCTGCGACGGCGTATCGCGATGCCGGCGAGTCTTACAGAATCGACAGAAGGTTACGCAATTTACACATTATCCGGCGCGAAACGGGGTGTCCGAACCGGTTTGCCACGTGACGCGGCTCGCGCGGCGTGCCGGTACAATGCAGCGATTCGCCCGACGGCGGCCCGCAGGCCGCCGGACAACAACATACGACACGATCAGGAGACTCGACCAAGATGGTTTCAACGGACAGCTTTCCACAGGCCGCCGCCTTGTCTTCTCCGATCGACGCCGGCTCGATTTCAGCCCGCCTCGATCGCCTGCCGCCGACCCGCAGCGTCTGGAAGCTCGTCGTGCTGCTGAGCCTCGGCTTCTTCTTCGAACTCTACGATCTGCTGTACAGCGGCTACGTCGCGCCGGGACTCGTGAAAAGCGGGATCCTGTCCGCGACGACGCACGGCCTGTTCGGCACGACAGGCGTCGCGAGCTTCATCGCCGCGCTGTTCGCCGGCCTCTTCATCGGCACGATCGGATGCGGCTTTCTCGCGGATCGCTTCGGCCGTCGCGCGATCTTCACGTGGTCGCTGCTGTGGTACACGGCCGCCAACATCGTGATGGCGTTCCAGGACACGGCGGGCGGGCTGAACTTCTGGCGCTTCGTCGTCGGTCTCGGCCTCGGCGTCGAGATGGTGACGATCGGCACGTACATCTCCGAACTCGTGCCGAAGCAGATTCGCGGCCGTGCGTTCGCGTGCGAGCAGGCGGTCGGCTTCGTCGCGGTGCCGGTGGTCGCGTTCCTCGCTTACCTGCTCGTGCCGCACGCGCCGCTGGGCCTCGACGGCTGGCGCTGGGTCGTGCTGATCGGCGCGCACGGCGCGCTGTTCGTGTGGTGGATTCGCCGCGAGTTGCCGGAGAGCCCGCGCTGGCTCGCGCAGCAAGGCCGTGTCGAGGAAGCCGACCGCGTGATGCGCGCGCTGGAGGCGAAGGTCGAAGCCGAATACGGTCGCCCGTTGCCGCCTCCAGCGCCGGCCGAGCCGGTGCCGCCGCGCGGCAGCTTCCGCGACATGTGGGTGCAGCCGTATCGCAGCCGCACGATCATGATGACGATCTTCAACGTGTTCCAGACGGTCGGCTTCTACGGCTTTGCGAACTGGGTGCCGACGCTGCTGATCAAGCAGGGCATCACGATCACGTCGAGCCTGATGTATTCGAGCGTGATCGCGCTCGCGGCGCCGCTCGGCCCGCTGATCGGCCTCGTGATCGCCGACCGCTTCGAGCGCAAGTCGGTGATCGTCGCGATGGCGGCGGCGATCGTCGTCTGCGGGCTGCTGTTCAGCCAGACGACGGCGGGCGTGTTCCTGATCGTGCTCGGCATCGGTCTCACGCTCGCGAGCAACATCATGTCGTACAGCTTCCATGCGTACCAGGCCGAACTGTTCCCCACGTCGATCCGCGCACGCGCGGTAGGTTTCGTCTACTCGTGGAGCCGCTTCTCCGCGATCTTCTCGTCGTTCGTGATCGCCGCCGTGCTGAGAGGCTTCGGCACGTTCGGCGTGTTCGCGTTCATCGCCGGCGCGATGGCGGTCGTGATGGCCGCGATCGGCTTGATGGGGCCGCGCACCAAAGGCATCGCACTCGAAGCCATTTCGAAGTAGGCGACGATCGCATCACGCGTGCCGCATGCGGGGCGGCACGCAGGCACGCGTTTTCACGGCCGCGGCAAAGGCCAGCGAACGAGCCTGCCACGCGACGATGCAGCAAGCGGCAACGAGTTGAAACAAAGCGTGACCAAGCGCAAAACCGCCGCGAAACGAAGGGTTCGGCCCTGCCGAATCCGGCATGCGCGAGTAGAATGAAAGTCCTGACGACTCATTAGCCGCCATCGGACCGATCGCGTTGCATCCGCGAAACGGCTCCACCGCGAAGAGGCGTCGGCGCCGGGAATCTGCAAGGTCTGCGGCGTGTCGATGGCTCGCGCGGAAGATGCGCCGTTCGCCTTTGTGCGGCGGCCGGATCGGCCGATGGCTTCGATCTTCATGATACTTTCCGACCTGACGCGGTGGCTGGCCAAGCCGCGTTGCCGTACCCTCGCAGTCGCCACGTGGCTCGCTGCAGCCCTCCCGATTTCCGTTCTCGTCGATCGGCCTGCGTTCGCCGCGTCCGACGCACCGTCGTCCGCTGCTACGTCATCCTCACCAACTGCATCGCCAGCGCCGACCGCGCATGCGTCGTCCGGCGCATCGTCCGCTTCCGCAGCGTCCGCGGCGCACCATGCAGCGCCGGCGAGCGGGGCATCGGGTGCATCGGGTGCATCGGCGGCCTCGGCAGCGTCCGAGGCAGCACCTGCATCGGCGGCGTCCGGCACGGCCGCGAGCGAAGCCGAGGCGCCCGCACCGATGCCGCCGCGTCGGCATCCGCCGCTGTCGGTCGAGGCAGCGAAAGACGCGACCGCGCGTGCAATGGACATGCACAAGCGCTTCACGCAGGAAGTCACGCGACGCCTGAACGTGCCCGCGAACGAACAGCGCGCGTACGGCGAGCGGCTTCAGAAAGCACTCGCCGATGCGAATCTCGGCGATCTGGCGGGCGAGTATGTCGCGTTGGTCGATCGCGCCCAGAACGTGCAGGCGCTGTTCATCTACTTTCGCGCGACGCCGGCCAATGCGTGGCTGATGGTCGGCGCGTCGCCGGTCAGTACCGGCTGGCCGGGCCAGTACGATCACTTCCTGACGCCGCTCGGCGTGTTCGATCATTCGCCCGACAACATGGACTTCCGCGCCGAAGGCACGATGAACGACAACGGCATTCGCGGCTACGGCAAGCGCGACATGCGCGTCTACGACTTCGGCTGGGTCGAGGGCGAGCGCGGCTGGGGCAAGGGCGGCAAGTCGCCGATGCGCTTCCAGATGCATGCGACCGACCCCGATCGTCTCGAGCCGCTGCTCGGCATCCGGCACTCGAAAGGCTGCGTGCGGATCCCGGCTTCGTTGAACACGTTCCTCGACCGGCACGGCATTCTCGACGACGACTACCAGGCGCGCGTCGAGGCCGGCAAGTCGCTGTGGGTGCTGCGTCGCGATCGCGACATCACGCCGATCGCCGGCCGCTATCTGGTCGTGATCGACAGCGCGCGCAAGACGCGCCCGGCATGGTCGCCGGCGCCGGGACGCCACGCATGGTCGAAGTTGCCGAAGAGCGGCGACACGGCGGACTGACGGCAACCGGTTCTCCTGCACGGGAGATCTCGGGATGAGAATAAATCCGTTTTATTGAGATATAAGAAAACCAAACTTTTATTATCCGATCCGGGTTCGTATAGTCGTGTCCAGTTTCGCGGAACCCTGCCGCGCCTGGACTCTCACCGACCACACGACCCGCATGAAAACTCTTCACAAGCTCGCGCCGCTCGCGATGCTCGGCGCCTTCGCGACCCATGCCTGCGCGCAAAGCAGCATCACGCTGTACGGCCTCATCTCGGCAGGCGTCGGGTACGCGACCAACCAGGGCGGTAAGAACGCCTGGCAGGCGCTGTCCGGCACGAACCAGAACCCGCGCTGGGGGCTGAAGGGCAAGGAGGATCTCGGACAGGGGCTGTCCGCGATCTTCCAGCTCGAGAACGGCTTCAACGTGATGACGGGCACGGCCGCGCAGAACGGCCGCGAGTTCGGGCGCCTGGCCTACGTCGGCCTCGCCGACCGCACCTACGGGTCGCTGACGTTCGGCCGCCAGTACGATGCGATCCACGACTACATCGGGCCGGTGATCATCGCGAGCAACGGCGTGAACATCGGCGACAACGACAACGGCTACAACGACATCCGCGTGCAGAACTCGGTGAAGTACGTGAGCCCCGTGTACTACGGGCTGAAATTCACCGCGCTGTACGGCTTCAGCAACGCGACGGGCTTCGCGAACAACAGCGCATACAGCTTCGGCCTCGGCTACGAACGCGGCCCGTTACGCTGGAGCGCGGTCTATGCGCAGTACAACCATCCGTACAGCGGCACGAACCCGGACGGCGCGATCGCGAACGACTATGGGTCGCCGCTCCTGATCTTCGCGAAGAGCGCGACGTCGCCGGCGGTGTTCGCGAGCCGGCAGCGCATCGCGGGCACGGGCGGTTTCTACACGATCGGCCGCGCGCAGTTCGCGGCGATGTTTACCGACGTGCGCTACGATTACCTCGACAATTCGCACCTGCATCTGCAGAACGTCGGCGTGAACATCGTCTACACGATGACGCCACAGCTTTTCCTCGGTGCCGCGTATGCCTTCACGAACGGCAAGTACGACGTGATCGACAAGCGGCCGAGATGGCACCAGGTGAACCTGCAGGCCGATTACTACCTGTCCAAACGCACCGACGTCGCGCTGACCGTGATTGCACAACAGGCGGCAGGCGACGCGGATCACGCGCAGATCTTCGCGTACGCGCGCTCGACCGGCACGCGCCAGATGATGGCGACGCTCGGTGTGCGGCACGTCTTCTGAGAGCCCGATCATGACCTATCCGATCGCATCCCGCCGCACGTTCCTGAAACTGTCCGCCGCGCTGGCCGGCACGGCGCTGCTGCCAGAAGCCGGCGCGTTCGCGGCCGGCGGCGACGCCGCGCGGCGCACGGTGATCATCGATACCGACCCGGGGCAGGACGACGCCATCGCGATCCTGTTCGCGCTGGGCGCGCAGGACCGCCTCGACGTGCGCGCGCTGACCGCCGTGGCCGGCAACGTGCCGCTCGACCTCACCGAACGCAATGCGCGGATCGTCCGCGACTGGGCCGGCCGCACGAAGACGCTGCCGGTCTATGCGGGATGCCCCCGCCCGCTGGTGCGCGACCTCGTGACGGCCGCGAACGTGCACGGCAAGACGGGCCTCGAAGGCGTCGAACTGCACGAACCGCGCGCGCCCCTTGCGGCCGGTCATGCGGTGTCGTACCTCGTCGATACGCTGAGCCATGCCGCGCCGAACAGCGTGACGCTGTGCGCCCTCGGCCCGTTGACCAACATCGCGACCGCGCTGGTCGAAGCGCCGCAGATCCGCGGTGCGCTGCGCGAAATCGTGCTGATGGGCGGCGCGTTCTTCGAGCGCGGCAACATCACGCCTGCCGCCGAGTTCAACATCTACGTCGATCCGCAAGCGGCCGAAGTCGTGTTCGCCAGCGGCGCGCCGATCGTCGTGCTGCCGCGCGACGTCGCGGTGAAGGCGCCGATCACGCCGGCGCGCATCGTGCCGTTTCGCGCGCTCGGCAACCGCTGCGGCGCGATCGTCGCGGACATCATGGACGCGGAGCTGGCGTACAACAGGAAGCGGCGCGGCGTCGAGGACGGGCCGATGTACGACCCGACGGCGGTCGGCTATCTCGTCGATCCGACGCTGTTCAACGGACGCAAGGTGAACGTCGTCGTCGAGACGAGCGGGCAGTGGACGCTCGGCGAAACGGTGGTCGACTGGAACGGCCGCAGCGGCCGCGCGGCGAACGCGACGTGGATCAACGAAGTCGACGCGGACCGTTTCTACGCGACGCTGGCGGAGCGCATCGCGAAGCTGCCCTGAACGTCGCGACGCGCTGCACGGCGAACCGGCTCAGATGTGCTTCTCGATCCATTCACGGCAGGTGCGCACGTGCGGGCCGCGATCGTCGGCGGCGAGCGAGATCAGTGAAATCGCGCGCGTGACGCGCGGCTTCTCGATACGCAGCGCGACGAGTTCGGGATCGTGCAGATGCATCGTGTAGAGGCTCGGCAACACGACAGTGGCAAGGCCGTTGCGTGCGAGCGCGTACAGCGGTTCGGTGTACTCCATCCGGTACGCGACGTTCAGGCGCAGCTTCTCGGCGCCGCCGGTGCGATGCAGCGATTCGCTGACGCTGCCGCGCACGAACACGGCCAGTTCGCGATCGACGAGCTTTGCCCACGTGACGCTCTTCGCGTTCGCGAGCGGATCGTCGTGTCGCACGACGATCACGATCTCGTCTTCGAACAGCTGCTGGTAGTGCAGCGTGCCGTCGTCGCTGTCGGGTTCGCGCACGCCGATGCCGAGATCCGCGACGCCGTCGCGCACGGCTTCGACGAGCGCGCTGTTTGGCAAGTCGGTGAGCGTGAAGCGCAGTGTGGAATGCGTGCCGCGCAGCGCGTTGAGTGCAGGCAGCAGGCGGCCGGCGACCGACGGGATGAACGCGATGCGCACGGTCTGGATGCGTTCGCCGATGAGCCGCGTCATGTCGTCGAAGGTGCCGCGGGCCTGGTTCAGCAGGCGCTCGGCAAGCGGCAGCACGGCAACGCCCGCGGTCGTCAGCGTGAGCCGGTGCGCGGAGCGGGCGAACAGGCGGCCGCCGAGCAGGAACTCGATCTGGCGGATCGACGCGGTCAGCGCGGGCTGCGTGAGCGACAGCGCCTGCGCGGCTTGCGTGAAGCTGCGCGCATGCGCGAGTACGACGAAGTGCTGGACCTGCCGCAGCGTGAGTGCGGGCAGCAGCGACGAGCGATCGGACGACATCGGAACGGTACGGTCGGGAGGCGGTACGCGGCAGTATAAGACCGCGCCGCGCGAACCGACACAGGACAATAATCGGAATCACAGGAGAACCACCATGTCAGCGACTGACACGATGCCGGCGCGTACGCCGGCCAACTGGCTCGAACGGCGCTTCGCGCTCGCCGCGCGCGGCACGAGCGTGCGCACCGAGACGATCGCGGGTATCACGTCGTTCCTCACGGCGGCGTACCTGCTCGTCGTGATTCCGTCGCTGCTCGCGACCGGCGGAATGGAACGCGGCGCGGCAACCACCGCGACGATCGTCGTGTTCGTGCTGTTCACGACGCTGATGGGGCTCTACGCGAACCTGCCGTTCCTCGTCGGCCCCGGCATCGGCGGCTCGGTGATCATCGGCGTGACGCTCGCGACGACCGAACATGTCGGCTGGCAGACGGGCCTCGGCATCGCATGCGTGTCCGGCATGCTGTTTTTCCTGCTGACGATCTTCGGCGCGCGCGGCGTCGTGATGCGGCTGATTCCGGTGCAGATCAAGCTCGGCCTCGGCGCGTCGATCGGCCTGTTCGTCACGATGCTCGGGTTGCGCAATGCGGGGATGGTCGTCGCGAACGCGAAGACCAACGCGTTCGCGCTCGGCGATTTCTCGCGGCCGGGCGCGCTCGTCGCGCTGATCGGCCTCGCGGTCGCGATCGTGCTGCAGGCGCGCAAGGTGCCCGGCGCAATCCTGATCGCGATTCTGGTTGCCGCCGTGGCCGGCGTGCCGCTAGGCGTCACGCATCTGCCGGCGTCGTTCGTGTCGCTGCCGCACAGTATCGCGCCGATCGCGTTCAGGCCGACATCCGCAGCGCGCTGACGCTTGCGGCCGCGCCGTACCTGTTCGCGTTCTTCGCGGCGGAATTCTTCTCGACGCTCGGCACCGCGCTTGCGGTCGGCGCGAAGGCGAACCTGCTCGACGAAACAGGGCAACCTGCCGAACATCAACCGGCCGTTCCTCGTCGACTCGCTCGCCGCGACGCTCGGCCCCGTGTTCGGCATTCCCGCGCTGACGGCGCTGATCGAATCGGCGGCGGGCGTCGAAGCCGGCGGCCGCAGCGGGCTGTCGTCGCTGGCGGCGGCCGTGCTGTTCGCCGCGATGCTGCTGTTCGTGCCGGTCGCGCTCGCGATTCCGAAAGAGGCGACCGCGCCGGCGCTGATCCTGATCGGGCTGTCGATGTTCGCGACGATCCGCCATACGCATTTCGACGACTTCACCGATGCGCTGCCCGTGATGTCGATGGTGCTGCTCACGCTGATGTCGAACAGCTTCGGCACCGGCATCGCCGGCGGGCTGCTGTGCTACGTGCTCGTCAAGCTGCTGGCGGGCCGCTGGCGCGACGTGTCATGGGGGCTCGTTGTGCTCGCGCTGCCGCTCGGCTATTACTTCTGGACCGTTGTGAAGCCGCACTGAGAAACGGCTTTCACGACGCATCGGCACTACCGCAAAAGAGACTGACATGAAGGCAACACCAGGTAACGTCCCGGCCGCGCGCACGGGCATCGAGATCACGCCGGCCCATCGGGCCTTCTTCCATGCGCTGCCGAAGGTGGAGCTGCATTGCCACCTGCTCGGCGCGGTGCGGCACGACACGTTCGTCGCGCTCGCGGAGCGCAGCGGCGCACCGATCGAGCGCGCGGAGATCGACGCGTTCTATGCGCGCGGCGAAAAGCCGGTCGGCGTGCTGCACGTGCTGCGCGCGCTCGACAAGTATTTGCTCACGCGGCCCGACGACCTGCGGCGTATCGCGTACGAGTATCTGGAGGATGCGGCCGCACACAACGTCCGGCATGCGGAATTCTTCTGGAATCCGACCGGCACGGTGCGCGTGTCGGGCATTCCGTATGCGGACGCGCAGGCAGCGATCGTGACTGCGATTCGCGACGCCGCGCGCGACTTCGGGATCGGTGCATGCCTGATCCCGAGCATCGATCGCGAGCAGGATCCCGACGAAGCGGTTGCGATCGTCGAATGGATGAAGGCGCATCGCGCGGATGAAGTCGCGGGGATCGGGATCGACTATCGCGAGAACGACCGGCCGCCGGAGCTGTTCTGGAAGGCGTATCGCGACGCGCGCGCGGCCGGCTTCCGCACGACAGCGCATGCGGGCGAGTTCGGGATGCCGTGGCGCAATGTCGAGACGGCCGTCGACCTGCTGCACGTCGATCGTATCGATCACGGCTATACGATCGTCGACAACCCGGCGCTGTGCGCGCGCTACGCGGAGCGCGGGATCGTCTTCACGGTCGTGCCGACGAATTCGTACTATCTGCGCACGCTGCCGCCGGAGCAATGGGCGGAACTGCATCCGATGCGCAAGATGCCGGGGCTCGGGCTGAAGATCCATCCGAACACCGACGATCCGACGCTGCACAAGGTGAATCCATCGGAAGCGTGGGAGCTGATGTTCAGCCACTTCGGCTTCACGGTCGCCGACCTGAAGCAATTCATGCTGAACGGGATCGACGGCGCGTGGGTCGACGACGCGACGAAGGCCACGTGGCGCGCGGCGTGGTCGCCGGAATTCGACGCGCTGGCCGCGACGCTTGCGGCGGCCTGAGCGCGCTGCGCGCAGTAGCCGCCGGTCGGCGTGTCAGCCGGCCGGCGAATCGTTCAGGTGGTAACGCAAGTCGCCCGCGAAATCGAACAGCGTGTAGTCGCGGAACGCGAAACGCCACGTGCCGTCGACGCGCTCGAACGCGTCGCGATAGCGGCCTGCCGCGATCGGTTGCAACGCCAGGCCGTCGGTGGCCTGCAGCACCGTGTAGTACGAGCGAGCCGTCGCGCGATGCGCGGCTTCGTCGATCTCGATGACCGGATTCGTAATCACGTGCTTCGTGCGTGGCGTGCCGCACGCGTGGCGCTTGACGCGCGCATCGAACAGTTCGAGCAGTTTGTCCGAGTCGATCGTCGGCGCATCTTCCGCGACCTTGAGCCGGGCATGCCGGAACAGCGCCGCCATGCCCGGCAGGTCGCCGGCATCGAGCAACTCCGCATAGCGGTACAGCAGGTTCGCGATTTCGACAGCACTTGCGCTCATGCAGCCTCCGGCATCGGTGGATGACGACGGCGATGGTGCGCGGCGTGCAGCCCTTCCGCTTCGTCCAGGTGGACTATGGCGGCACATCGACCGATCGCGAAGCCGGCTTCGCACGGGTTCGGCCGTCTCCGCGCGCCGCTTTACACCGCGGGCTGGCGTACACCGGTCGCGTTCGCTATATTGGCGTCCGGCGGCATCCGGTCGTGCCGCCGCCGCCGTGCGCCCCCGTGCCGGCATTCCGACAACAATTCGAACCTCGAGAGGCCCTGCCGTGCGCATTCCCGTTTTCTGTCTGATGATGCTCGTGTCGCTCTCCGCGCGGGCCGCCAGCGGCTGCGACGGCCTGCTCGGCGATTACGCGCCGGCCGCCGGCAAGCCCGCGACCATGCGGGTCGAGAAGGTGGGCGGCGACATCGTGCTGCGCATGCGCGACGCCGGCCGGTGGAGCGTCGAAACCGCCCCGACGCACGTTGCGGAACTCGATATGGATGGCCCGGAGAAGCCGCCTGCCGACGCGTGCATACTCGACGTGCCGGGCGGCGAACTGATCAAGATGCCGATTGGATCACCGTATCAGGTTACGTCGATCACGGGCAGCAATTTCACGACGAAGCATTCGACCACGGGCGTCCTGTTGCGGATGGAGCAGGGCTTCCAGGTCGACGGCATCGAGCTGTATCCGGTCGCGCGCAGCGGCGATTCGCCGCCGCCCCCCGCGAAGGCAGTGCCGGGCCGCGAGATCGCCAGCACGGGGCCGTGTCCCGGCTACCATGCGCCCGACATGAGCCAGGCGGACTTCGACGGACTGTCGGATCGCGTGCGCAAATACTTCGCCGGTCTCGACCCGGTGCAGCAGCGCGAATTCGTGTGCGGGCAGACGCTCGACCAGATCGTCGGCGACGGCTTGTCGTCGAACGACGCGAAGACCGTCGATTCGATGTGGCGCTGGCTCGACGTGATGCTGCACGCGCACCAGGTGCCGCGCGACGAGCATGGCAGCGACGATCGCTGGCGCGTGGCCGGCCAGTTGCTGCACTACAACCGTTCGGACGCCGATGCCAAGGCGTCGCCGGACCTCGAGCGCCGGCAAGCGCTCGTGCTGGACCTGCTGGTGCCGAACCTGCCGCCGCCCGACACGCTGCGCGACGGGCGCGAGGACCAGGCGAGCGATCTCGCCTCCGAACTCGTGAAACTGCCGGAAGCCGATGCGCTCGCCGCGCTCGGCAAGCTGCACGCGAGCGGCGCGCTGAGCTGGCAGATCCACGACAACAATCCGTACCATCTCGCCGACGCCGCGTTGTCCGACGCATTGAATCCGCCCGTGTCGGCGTCGGTGTTCGCGCTGCTCGTGAAGGATGCGAATCCCGTGGTGTTGCAGAGCGATACGCTGCTTCGCGGCGAAGTGATCGAGCATCACGTCGAGGGTGTGCGACGGCTGTTGGGTGTCGGCGTGAAGCCGACCGCGAAGGTGCTGGCCGATGCGGGCGACGATCCGGAGATGCTGCGGCTGCTGAAGGCGGCGGCCGCGCGCTGACGCGATACGCCGGAATACGATACGACGACGAGGGCGACCCTTCCAATGGGCAATCGAGCATGGCTTTATCTCCAGGCGGGTGACGGCGACGACGCGCGGACAATCGAGTTCGCGGAAAGCAAGAATCACTTTCCGCTGCTGTGGCGCGTGTTGCTGGCCGAAGGCGGTGCGGGCGACGCGGTAACGCATCAGCGCGTGTTCGGCGATGCGGGCACGCCGAACCTCGCCAGCGACGCGCGCGCCGCGCAGGCGCGCATCGGGCGGCTCGCGGCGTTCGTCGTCGCGCATCCGCTGCCCGGCGACGATCCGGCGCTCGCACGCCAGTTCGACGCGCTCGTGCGCCATCTCGGCGAATCGATCGACGCGCTGGGCGATGCGCACGGCGCGCCGCGGTTTTCCGCGAACCTCGATGAGCTGTCGTGGCTCGACGGCGGCGGTCCGGACGATTACATCGATCAGGAGCGTGCCAACTGCACCAGCCTGTGGTGGCAGGTTGCGAACTGCATGGATTTCCGCGACGTGCGCGGCCTGCGCGATGCGCTCGAAATCGACACGCCGGCCGACTGGCGCGACTGGGCTTGGGGCTTCGGGTTCGGCGGCGTGTCGCATCACTACTTCCGGCGCCAGGAGCCGCCGCGCGGCGTGACCTTCGCCGAGATGTTCGACGCCGGCGAGCTGCATGGAAACTGGCTCGACCACGACACGTTCAGCTTTCGCGGACGCAACGGCCTGTGGGGCGTCCGGCGTGAAGCCGACGATGCATGGAACGTGATCGTGCCGCCCGAGTGGGCAAGCCTGTGGCGCAGCGGCGCACACGACGACCGGTTGCTGTGGGTCGCGCGCGACGGAAAGGTCGGCCTGCTGCTCGCGGACGAAACCGGCGCGCGCGTCGTGCACGAACCGGCGTTCGACGCGGTGTGGGACTTCAGCGAGGACATCGCCTGCGTGCGGGTGGGCGAGCGGTTCGGGCTCGTGCGCACGGACGGCACGTGGGTGCTCGAACCGTCGCTCGACGATTTCGGCGAGTTCTCCGACGGGCTGGCATCGGCGAGCGTGGACGAGCGCTGGGGCTTCATCGACACGAACGGCGCATGGGTGATTCCGCCGCGTTTCGGCGACGTGCAGGAATTCGTGAACGGCAGCGCCGTCGCGGTATGCGAAGGCGAGCGCTGGGGGCTCGTCGGTCGCGACGGGCAATGGCTGGCGCGGCCGGAATGGGCGTCGCTCGAATGGTCGGTCGAGCACGGCGCGTTTCTCGCGCAGCGCGCCGATCACGTCGGCCTCGTCGATCTGAAAGGCCGCGTGGTCGTCGAGCCGCGTTACGCGGAAGTCGCGCGGCTGATCGACGTTGAACGGACCGAGACGCTGGCCGAACTCGGTGAGATCCGCCATATCGTGCGGCGCGACGACGGGCGCTGCGCGATCGTCGACGGGCTTGGCCGCGCGCTGACGCCGTTCGAGTTCGTGAACATGGGCGCGCTGTCGTGGTTGCCGGACGATGGTGCGGTGCCGCGCGAGCTGTTCAGGCGCCATGCGATCGGCATCCTGCCTGGCGAGCCGATGCAGGCCGCGATCTGCGATCTGGATGCGGGTACAACGATTACGCTGGGCCGGTGCGATGATGTGTCGGGGCTGTACTGGGGCAGCGGTCATGGCTGGCTGTCGGCCGTGCAGGACGAGGACGGCGACGACGTGCGCGTGGCCGTGTTCCGCGCGGACGGCACCGTGCTGCATCCCGCACGCTACACGAGGATCGGCGACGACACGCTGTTCGACCGTCATGCCGCGCGCACGTCGCTGATGCCGTGGTTCGTGCGCCGCGTCGCGATCGCGCGTAACTGGAGCGGCGGCGAACCGGTCGCGGCATTGCGCGACGGCGGCGCGCCGGTCTGGTTGTACGCGGACGGTCGCGCGACGACGACGCGTCGATGAATCGCAAGGCCGGCGGGATCCGCCGGCCGGCTTCGCGATCAACGGAAACTCTTCAACCAGTCGAACAGCCCCGGGTGCGGCCGCCGCTTCGGCGCGCTCGCCGGTGCGCTGCGCGGCCGGAAGTCCGGCGAGAACTAGCATCCCGACGAGCGTCGCGTGCTCGACGATGTCGAACTGGTTGGCCGATTGGCCGAAATAGGTGCGCGGCCTTTTCGACGTCATACGCGTTGTACAGGAACGGCACGGTGTTCAGGTCGATCTCGAGGATCTCGTCCTTGCTGTACACCGTCTCGATCTTGAACGCGGTTATCAACTGGCCGTCGGCCGACAGCACGCGCGGGGCGGTCGATGCGCGCCTTGCGGATGTCGCCGATGCTCGGCGTGAACGGCACGAACGCGAGCAGGACCAGCAGGCCGAGCACGGGTATCGCGGCGAGCGTTAGCGCGACGCCACGGCGCGTCGGATGGCGCAGGCGGTGCCATGCGCCGGCACCCCCAGCGCGCGGGTGCCGTCACGGCAGCGAAGCCACAGGTTGCGAAGAAACGGCACGAAGCGATTCACGGCGGCAGGAGCGCGGTCGGAGAAGGCGCGATCCTAGCAAACCGGGCAGCGTCGCCTGTGGCCAAAAAGCCCGTTTGCTTGCAGGATTGACAGACGATTACGTTTGTTGCCCGCGGACAACCTTTTGCTGCGCGCACGGCCGCAAATCCGCCGACGAATCGCGGCCGGCCAGCCCCGTACGAGCCGCAGCTTAACGGTGTTGGCCGGAATGCCGGGAATGAGGTCACCAGATCGTACGACGATGTTGTCGTTCGTGTCGGCACTCGAACGATTCGAACTGCTTTCGATGAAGGTTGATTCATGAGTCGCATGTTGCTGGCGCCGCTGCTGACGAACGGTATGTCGTCGGAGCGTGTCGTGCACCAGGCCGCGACGTTCCAGGTCGTCGCCGAGCCGATGCGCCTGCGGGCGCCGATTTCAACGGTTTCGGCTATCAGGGACCGGAGGTAGGATCGGAGGCGACATATTACGTTTCCCCCTATTTTCACTGAAAATGAAATATATATGAAAGGAATATGGAATAGATGCATTTCCATAATATGCATTTCCGACCGGGAAAAAACGGGGCAAGATTGCAGCGTTCAGTGATGTGTCGACGAAACGATCGCACGTCGGACATTTCGATACATGAGGCCCGCCACGTGCCCCCGCGCATCTCCATTTTGCTCGTTGACGACCATGCGGTTGTGCGTGAAGGCTATAAGAGACTGATCGCGTTCGAATCGGACCTTTGCGTATGCGGTGAAGCCAGGACTGCGGCAGAGGCCTATCACGCGTTCTGCTCGCTGCGGCCCGATGTGGTCGTGATCGATGTGTCGCTGCAGGGCCCGAGTGGCATCGAAGCCATCCGCCGCATGCTCGCGCGCGAGCGTGCGGCGCATATCCTGATATTCAGTGTCCGTGAGGAATCGATTTTTGTGCGCCGTGCGCTCGCCGCGGGGGCACTCGGTTACGTGACCAAGGCCAGTGCATCCGACGTGCTTGTCAATGCGGTTCGGGCAGTGGCGCACGGCCATCGATTCCTGAGTTCCGACGTCGCACAGGCGCTGCACGCGAGTGATGCGTTTCGGGAAGGACAAGTTGACAGCGCGCTCTCGGCGCGCGAGTTCGAGGTGATGGGATTGCTCATCCAGGGGTATACATTGCTCGCCATCGCCGAGAAACTCGGTATCAGCCGGAAGACTGTGGCCAACCATCAGTCGACGCTCCGCCAGAAGTTCGGCGCGGACAATAGCGTACAACTTGCCCGCATGGCAAACCGGTTCGGTCTGCCGTTTCAACCGGTGCCAGGCAGTTGATTTCAGATCGGATTTTTCAGTGGAAGCATGCCGATAATTATTAGTAGTAGAAAATAAATTGAAAGATGATCCGTCGTCGAAGGTAGCGATATAAATATTGGATGAATGCCGGGGCGGCTTTCATCGGAGAGAACGATGAGAAAGAGAATCTCAGTTGCCGTGTTGTTTGGGAGGCTCATGCCGGCCGCGTGGGCGCAAACGAGCGTGACGTTGTATGGCCGCGTCGACGCGGGGCTCGAGTACCTGAACCACGTCACGACGGCACCGGGTCGAACCGGCACACGCTTCAGCGCAGAGGGGGGCGACTGGGGCACGAGCATGCTGGGACTGCGGGGCAACGATGATCTGGGCGGTGGATTGTCCGCGGTATTCAATCTCGAAACTGCGCTGCAAACGATGAACGGTACGACGGGAGGCGGACGGCTCTTTTCGAGGCGCGCCTCCGTCGGACTGAAAGACGATACGTGGGGGCAACTCCAGGCCGGGCACAACCTGTTCATCGATAGCGATGGCGTGCGGGCGTTCGACCCGTTCGTGCAGCAGGCAGTGTCGTCGGCATCCCTCGTGCGCGGGCGCAACTGGCAGCAGACCAGCAATAACGTGGAATACCACAGCCCAGTTTTTCACGGCTTCGATGTGCAGGCGCAATACGCGTTCGGTAATCAGGCGAGCGGCTTCAACAACGGTGCATCGTCCGAGTTCGGACGCTCGGACGGCGTGGTTCTGACGTACCGCTCGCCGTATTTCGACATACGCGGCATGTACGACGAACTGCGCGATTCGACCGGCAAGTTCACCAATGTCTTCACGAGTGCCCGTGAATATTTCGTCGGCGGAAACGTGCGGATCCAGAAGTTCACGATTCAGACGGCCTGGACGCACTATTCGGCGCCGGACACACCGGCCGGCCTCGCGGACAACGCGGATCATTTCTGGCTCGGTGCGACGTGGCAGGCGAATTCCCGCTGGTCGGTAACGGGCGCGGGCTATTACGTCCGCGTGCGCAGCGGCAACGGCGATGCGACGCACGATCCTGCCGGCCATGCGACGCTGTACGCGCTTGGCACGACCTACAACCTGAGCAAGCGCACCTTCCTTTACGGCACGGTGGGTTATGTGCGTAACGGGATTCACTCGGATTTCTCGGTATTCGCGACTCCGATGGGTACGACGCCGACCACCAATCCGCTCGACGGCGAATCGCAGGTCACGACGTATGTCGGCGTGATGCACACGTTCTGAAACGATAGATGAAGACGGCATCGATGATCGGCGTCAAGCGGTTCCGGCAGCGGCGCAGCGGCGCTCGTCCGTTTTTTCGACAACGGGCGCGGGCGTGCGGTGCGCTGGGCGCCTTGCTCGTTGCTCCGTCTCTCGCGTGGGCGCAGGCATCTGTGACCTTGTACGGTGTCATCGATACGAGTATCGAGATCACGAACCCTGGGGCGGGATGGGTGGCGCGGATGGACTCGGGTGCGTATCGCGGTTCGCGGATCGGCTTGCGCGGCAGCGAGCCGATTGGCGGCGGGGCGAACATTCTGTTCGTGCTCGAGAACGGATTTGGCGCGACCAACGGCACGCTCGATACGGCGGCCACGCTGTTCAACCGCCAGGCCTGGATCGGTGCGGGCGGCCCTTGGGGGGAAATGCGCGTCGGACGGCAATATTCGCCGATCTATATCCCCTTCAAAGGCGGGATCGATGCATTCGGCGCGGGAACCATTGCGTCCGGGCTGAACAACTTCTCCAAGATCACCCCCTACGCGAGTAATGCGATCACCTACCTGTCACCGAAAATCGCGGGCTTCGACGCAACGGTGATGATGTCGCTGCGTGCGGCGAGCGACAACGACGGCAACGGGCTCGCGGGCAACTTCGAAACAGTGTCGTACCAGTACGGGCCGGTACGGCTCGCTTACGGGCATCAGCAAACGCACGGCAGCGGTGCGTTGCGGGCGAATCTCGCCGGCGCGTCGTATCGCATCGACAAAGCCACTTTGTTTGCGGACTGGTTCAATGCGTCGGGCGGCAATGCGCCGGTTTATCACAACGACGGTTTTGCGGTATCGCTGCGCTACGCGTTCGCACCAAATCTCGATGCTTCGCTCGGCTATGCGTACGTGCGCGACCGTTCCGGAACGGACAACAACGCGGACCAGCTCAGTGCGATGTGCGATTACAGGCTATCAAAGACGTTGCAGTTCTACGCGGGTGCGGGCTGGTTGCGTAATCGTAACAACGCGACCTTCACACTGCGTGGCGTCAACGTAACCGGGCTTCCGCCATCGTGGCCCGGCTCTCTGGTGCGCGGTGTACAGATCGGCATGATCGATCGTTTTTGAATGCGCGGACTAGCCAAAGTGAGCGCAGTGGCAAGGCCGGGATTTTCTATCGCTGTTTTATGGAGAACTGAAAATGAAACGAGTGTTCAACAGGCAAGACGCAGATCGGCGCGCTTCGCCGCTATCCTGGCGCACTCCGGCTATCGCGACGGCCGTCGCTCTCGTGAGCAGCCTCGTCGCTGCGGCTCCCGCTGCCGCCCAAAGCGCGGGAGACTGGCCGATGGGCGGACAGAATCTGCACAATACCCGCAGCGCCGCGGGCGAACGCGCGATTGGCCTGAACAACGTGGCCAAACTGGCGCCTCGCTGGTCGATCGATACGGACGGTAACGTGTCCGCAACGCCGACGGTCGTCGCCGGTGTCGTCTATGTGCCTGACTTCGGTGGCTCGCTATGGGCCGTCGATGCCGCGACCGGACAGGTCAAGTGGCACAAAAAGGTCAGTGACTACAGCGAGATTCCCAACGATGCGTCGCGTACCAGCCCTGCGTACTGGAGAGGCACGCTGGTGATCGGACAGGGCACGCAGATCGCCAACAATCCGACTGGCGCCTACATGCTGGGCATCAAGGCCGAAGACGGCGCGCCGCTGTGGCGCACGCAGGTCGACACGGACAAGACCGCAATCATTACGAGTTCGCCGGTTATCGACAACGGGATCGTTTACGTCGGCGTATCGTCTCGCGCCGAGGCGTTGAAGGAGACACCCCAGTATCGCGGCAGCGTCGTGGCGCTCGACGCGACGAGCGGCAAGCTGTTGTGGAAGACGTACATGGTTCCGGAGGGCTACACCGGCGGTTCGGTCTGGGGCAACACGCCGGTCGTCGATCGTGAAACCGGCTTGCTGTACGTGACCACGGGCAACAACTTTACCGTTCCGGAAGGGGTTTGCCGGTATCCGGGGCAAGAGAAGTGCAAGGCAGCCGTACCGGGCAATCATATCGACAGTTTCGTTGCATTGAACCTGAAGACAGGCAAGATCGCATGGGCCACCCGTACGCTGGCCGCCGACATGTCGACGAACTACGATCACGACGACGGCCCGGACTACGATTTCGGCTCGGGGCCGAACCTCTACACGACGACCATCGGCGGGCACAAGCGCACATTGCTCGGTGCCGGTCAGAAGAGTGGAGTCTACTGGGCGCTCGATCCGAAGACAGGCAAGGTCGTCTGGCACACCCAGGTCGGCCCCGGCAGCCTGCTCGGCGGCATGCTATGGGGAACGGCTGCTGACGGCAAACGCATCTACGTGTCGATCGGCAACCTGAATCACGAGCCCGTCGAAGTCAATTCACCTGCGGGGATGAAGACGACCAAGGGCGGCATCTGGGCCGCGGTTGACGCGGCAACTGGCAAGGTGCTCTGGCGCACCGCCGATCCGCAGCAGATGATGGACACAGTTGCGATGTCCGAGGCTAACGGCGTGGTGTATGCGGGTTCGCTGGCAGGCAGTGGCGCCAATATGTATGCACTCGACGCGTTGACCGGCGAAATCAAGTGGAGCTTCGAGAGCGGTGGCGCCGTCGTGTCCGGTGCCGCGATCGTTGACGGTACGGTCTACTGGGGATCTGGTTACCACACCAAGATTCTCGGGCTGCCGTATGCCGGCGATAACCACAAGCTTTACGCGTTTTCGGTAGCGAAACAGTAAGCCGCCTTTGCCAGGTGTCGCGAGTCCACCCGCGCGAGTCGATATCTGCGCCCAGATACGAACGTGACATCGTCAGTGCGGGTGGCGAGCCGAGGACGGCGCGTCGCTCGCATAAAACCAGCGAGAAGCGACGGGAGACGCGGGTGCATGATTCACGGTTCGTGGATAGCCGACCGGTGACAAGAACAGCCCCGTCGGTCCCCTGGAAACGCGGCGAGCGTTTGCACGAACAAGAGAGAATCCGTCGGACATGAACTGCAAGCGCTAATTCGAATCGGTTCGATTCCGTTTCTTTGGTGTTATTTCGACACGAATACGTGTCAAATGTGTCGGCGCGGCTACCGTGATGCCAGCGCAATGCGCACCGGACTTCCATCGTTCGCACGATCGAGGCCGGTCTCCCGTTTTTTTATCCAAAGGGCTGCATTCTTCGTGAGCAATCTGAAACATGAAGTATGTACTCCGAATAATGTCAAGACGATATTCATCGATCTGCATCCGCAGGCGACGCTCGCGGACGTGCCAGTGAAGTAAGCGTCGGCTATTGGTCGCGGTCGCGTTGAGCGCGCTAATTGCCGACGATTTCCCCACACGCCGTTGATCGAGATCGAACGGTCTGGCGTAGTGACGTGCCCGTTTGAAAGAACGAGATCGATCGTGAAACAGGTTGCGCTCGCAAGCATTTAATCACGTGACGAGTATTCGAAAAACGACTCGATGAGCGCGATCGCCTGCGCGTCAATCAGCATGACCAGCCGGCGCCGCAAGTGCGGTCAACGACCGCGTTTGAATCGTGCCGGCCGGCGCGCAGGCACACAACCATCGATTCCATTCCCATGATGCAACACCTTCCTGATCTCGACGCCTGGGCCATCTTCGCGCGCGTCGCGGAAACCGGCTCGTTTGCAAAAGCCGCCGAGCTGATCGGCACGTCGCAGTCGACCGTGTCGAAGGCCATCGCACGCCTCGAGAACCGGCTCGGCACCATGCTGCTGTACCGGACGTCGCGCAGACTGTCGCTGACCCCGACGGGCGATTTGCTGCGCGACCGTGCGATCCGGCTGCTCGCGGATGCCGAACTCATCGAGAACGAGGCATCCGCTCAGGCGCTGGAGCCGCACGGCCTCGTGCGCGTGAATGCGCCGATGTCGTTTAGTCTCCGGTATCTCGCGCCGGTGCTTCCGGCGTTTCTTGAGCGCTACCCGAACGTCGACGTCGATCTCATGCTGAGTGACCATCTGATCGACGTCGTTCCGGGCGGCTTCGACGTCGCGATCCGGATTGCCGAACTGAACGATTCGACGCTGCGCTTCCGCAGGCTCTGCGCAGTCCGCCGGCCGCTCGTCGCTTCGCCTGCCTACCTGGACCGGTACGGACGTCCGGCTCACCCGCGCGATCTCGATCGACATGTATGCCTCACCTACACGAATCTGCCGACGCCTGGTTGCTGGCGGTTTCGGCACGCCACGTCGGGTGACAAATTTTCGGTGTCGGTGAACGGACGCATCCGCGCCAACAACGCCGACGTGATCCTGCCCGCACTGGTCGCCGGGTACGGCCTCGCGCTGCAGCCCGAATTCCTGGTTGTCGATGCGCTGCGGCATGGCGAACTCGAGGAAGTGATGCACGACTGGAAGATCGCCGACATCAGCGTGAACCTTGTGACGCCACCCGGCATGCTGCGTACCGCGCGCGTCGCGGTGCTGCTCGACTATCTCGCCGAGCAGTTCACGACTGCACCATGGGCGCCGCCCGTGGGCTGAACATCTTGCTGCGCGCGCGCTGACGTTACGGGCGCTTTGATCCATGGAATCACGCGTCCCGGAGAGGCCGCACTAAGCGGTTCAAGGCGGCAGGAGCGCGGATGGAAGAGGCGCGATCCTGGCAAGCGACACACATGCGCCTACAACCTTTTACGGCTTGCGCGGCCGCGATTGCGCCGACGAAACCACGTCCGCGAGCCGCTGCGCGGCCGCCTCCATGCGCTCGCGATCGAACCCGCCGAAGCCGAGCACGAGACCCGGCCGCGCGGTGCCCGGCGCGAACATCGGCGACACGGCGCGCACCGCGACGCCTGCTTGCGCGGCGCGCGCGACCACGTCGAGATCGTCGATCCCTTCGGCGAGCCACAGCACGACGTGCATCCCCTGGTCGCCCGGCTGCACCCACGCGCGTTCGCGCGGCAGCCGCGCGCCGAGCGTGTCGATCAGCAGCGCGCGCTGTTCCGCATAGACGCCGCGCACGCGACGAATATGGCGGTCGAGATGCCCTTCGGCGATGAACGCGGCGAGCACGTGCTGATCGGCGGTCGGCGCATGGCGATCCATCAGCACGCGTGCGCCGCAGAGTGCGGGCACGAGATCGTCGGGCGCGATCACGTAACCGAGGCGCAGCGACGGAAACAGGATCTTGCTGAACGTGCCGAGATACACCACGCGCTCGGGATCGAGCCCCTGCAGCGACGGGAACGGATAGCCTTCGTAGCGCAACTCGCTGTCGTAGTCGTCCTCGACCACCCACGCGCCATGCGTGCGCGCCCAGCCGAGCAGCGCGTTGCGCCGCGCCATGCTCATCGGCATCCCGAGCGGATACTGGTGCGACGGCGTGACGAAGGCGGCGCGCGCGTTCGGCGCGAGCCGGATGCCGGCTTCGACGTCGATGCCGTCGGTGTCGACCGGCACCCGAACCATCGTGTCGCGCCGCCCGGTACTCTCGAGCAGCGCGGTGATGCCGCGATAGGCGGGATTCTCGACCCACGCGCGATCGCCCGCGCCGAGCAGGATCTGGCTCGCGAGGTGCAGGCCCTGCTGCGTGCCGCTCGTGATCACGACCTGATCGGCGCTGCAGCGTACCGAGCGCGAGCGGCGCACGTAGTCGGCGATCGCTTCGCGCAGCGGCAGCGCGCCTTGCGGGTCGGCATAGCCGGACGGCGCA
>NZ_JAGIXF010000051.1:0-53615 GCF_021483755.1 Burkholderia sp. WTPI3
CATCGTCGCCATTGCGCTCCGCTTCATCGGGTCGATCGAGAAGATCCACGCTTTTCCCGGGCAGGCCGGCTGGTTTCAGCCGGCCTGCTCAACGTGCGCTTGCATGCCCCTTCAAAGCGCGTTCGGCGCCATCCTGCCGTCGAGCACGGCCGCGACGTTGTCGAGTGCCGTGAAGCCCATCTGGTCGCGCGTCTCGATCGTCGCGCTGGCCATGTGCGGTGACAGGAACACGTTGTCGAGCGTGGCGAAACGCGGATCGATGTTCGGCTCGTTGCGATAGACGTCGAGCCCCGCGCCGAACAGCCGGTGCGAAGTCAGCGCGTCGTACAGCGCGCCCTCGTCGACGAGACCGCCGCGCGCCGCGTTGACGAATACCGCCCCCTCGCGCAACAAGCCGAACTCGCGGCGCGTCATCAGCGGCGTGCCGCCGCCCGGCACGTGCAGCGTAAGGATGTCGCATTGCGGCAGCAGCGCATCGAGATCCGCGCAATAGCGCGCGCCGGCCTCGACGTCGGGCGGCGCCTGCCGCCTGTCGGTGTACACGATGTGCATCCCGAAGCCGCGTGCGCGCTGCGCCACCGCGCGGCCGATCCGGCCGAAACCGACGATCCCGAGCGTCTTGCCGTTCACGCGCGTACCGAGCATGTCGGTCATTCCGAACGACTTGCCCCAGCCTGCCCGCACGATCCGTTCGTATTCGGATGCGCGCCGGCACGCGGCGAGCATCAGCAGCATCGTGAAGTCGGCCGTGCACTCGGTCAGCGCGTCGGGTGCGTTGCTGACCACGATGCCGCGTGCGCGTGCGGCGGCCACGTCCATGTGGTCGAAGCCGGCGCTCGCGTTCGCGATGATCTTCACGCTCGGCGGCAACGCCTCGATGTGCTCGGCCTGCAGCCCCGACTTCTTGCCGATCAATACGGCCGGCGTGTCATAGCGGTTGCAGAACGCGACGACGGACGGCGCGTCCATGTCGGCGTCCGTCACATAGGCGTGGAACTCGGATTCGGCACGCGCAGCCACCGCTGCGGGAACCCGTCGCGCAACCAGCAGGCGGGTGCGTTTGTCATCAGGCATGGTCTCGTCCTTGAGTCGAAAAAACGGAACACAGCCTACGAAGCGCGCGCGCCGGCGGTCAATATTGATTGATTCGATCAACGTGTCCGCGCAGCGACGGTCGCGGATTCGAAGCGGCCCGTTCAACGCGCCGCCCGGTGCTCGTGAATGGCTTGCCGGCTTCTTGCGCGGCGTCCGCGCGAACTCAGGAAAACCCTGACGCGGCCCCGGCACGACGGGCCGGTTGATATTGATTCACAGAATCAAGATTGCTGGTGAATCGCCGCCGCGCAATGCTTTTTCCATGTTCAACGCACTGAAGACGAGGTCTTGAAATGCAGGCACGGAAAAAAATCGCGGCAGTGACGGGCGCCGGCACCGGAATCGGCCAGGCCGCCGCGATCGCGCTGGCACGCGCCGGATTCGGCGTGGCGTTGCTCGGCAGACGGATCGAGCCGCTGCTCGCGACGAAGGAGGCCATCGAGGCGGCCGGCGGCGTGGCGTCGGCCATTCCGACCGACGTGGCCGACGAAGCGTCGGTGGATGCGAGCTTCGCGCAGATCGAGCGCGAATTCGGCCGCCTCGACGTGCTGTTCAACAACGCCGGCCGCAACGCGGGCGCCGTGCCGCTCGACGACTACTCGCTCGACTTCTGGAACGACGTGCTCGCGACCAACCTGACGGGCGTCTTCCTGTGTGCACGCGCCGCCTGGCGCCAGATGAAGCGCCAGACCCCGCAAGGCGGCCGCATCATCAACAACGGGTCGATCTCCGCGCATACGCCGCGCCCGAACACGATCGCGTACACCGCCACCAAGCACGCCGTGCTCGGCATCACCCGCTCGCTCGCGCTCGACGGTCGGCCGTTCAACATCGCGTGCGGCCAGATCGACATCGGCAACGCGGCCACGTCGCTGACCGAGCGCATGAACAGCGGCGTGCTGCAGGCCGACGGCCGCGTCGCGCCCGAGCCGCGCGTCGACGTGGCACACGTCGCGCACGCGATCGTGCAGATGGCGAGCCTGCCGCTCGAAGCCAACATCCTCAACATGACGATCATGGCGAGCGCGATGCCCTTCGTCGGGCGCGGCTGACCGGACGCTTCGCCGGCGCCCACCAGAACAACGCGCCGGCCCACAATCAGGAGACAACATTGAAAACCGCAGAAGAGCAGGTTTCGGTCATGCGCGAGTTCGACGCGCACGCAGGCGCCGCCAGACGATCGCGGGTGCGCTACGGCGTACTGTCGATGCTGCTGGTGGCGACCATCCTCAACTACGTCGACCGCTCGGCGCTCGGCATCGTCGCACCGGCGCTTTCAAGGGATCTCGCACTCACCCGCGTCCAGATGGGCGAACTGTTCGCCGTGTTCGGCCTCGCCTACTCGATCGCGCTGCTGCCCGCGGGCGTGCTCGCCGACATGCTCGGCTCGCGCGTCGCGTACGCGCTGTCACTGGTCGGCTGGTCGCTCGCCACGCTGACCCAGGGGCTCGCGCATGGTTATCACATGCTGCTCGGCTCGCGCCTTGCGATGGGTGCACTGGAAGCGCCCGCCTTTCCGTCGAACGCGCGCGCCGTGACGATGTGGTTCCCGGTTCAGGAGCGCGGCTTCGCCACCAGCGTGTATGTCATGGGTCAATATGTCGGCACGCCGCTCTTCACCGGGCTGCTGCTGTGGATCTCGTCCGCGTTCGGCTGGCGCGCGGTGTTCTTCGCGACGGGCGGCTTCGGCATCCTGTTCAGCATCGTCTGGTACAAGCTCTATCGCGATCCGTCACGCCATCGCTCCGTCAACGCGGCCGAACTGCAGTACATCACCGAAGGACGGCCTGTGGTGACCGCGCGCGATCGTTTCGACTGGCGCATGGCGCTGCGCCTGCTCGGCTACCGGCAGATTCTCGCGATCTGTCTCGGCAAGTTCTGCAACAACACGCTGCTGGTGTTCTTCACGACCTGGTTCATGACCTATCTCGTCGAGGAGCGGCACATGTCGATGATCAAGGTCGGCTTCTTCCAGGCGATGCCGTTCATCGGCGCGACGCTCGGGATCCTGATCGCCGGCTACCTGTCCGACCTCTGCATCCGGCGCGGCGTATCGATGTCGTCGTCCCGCAAGGCGCCGCTCGTGATCGGCACGTTTCTCGGTGCGTCGATCGTGCTCGTCAATTTCGTGCACTCGAACGCACTCGTGATCGCGATCCTCACCGTCGCGTTCTTCGCGCAGGGCATCGGCT
Organism: Burkholderia sp. WTPI3; assembly: GCF_021483755.1. Taxonomy (NCBI): domain Bacteria; kingdom Pseudomonadati; phylum Pseudomonadota; class Betaproteobacteria; order Burkholderiales; family Burkholderiaceae; genus Burkholderia; species Burkholderia sp. WTPI3. The sequence goes on from NZ_JAGIXF010000051.1 coordinate 3,288, forward strand.
CGATGTCGTGGGCCGCGGTGTCGGAGATCGCGCCGAAACGCTATGTCGGGCTCACCAGCAGCATCACGAGCCTCGCGGCCAATATCGCGGCCGTCACCACGCCGCTGATGATCGGCTACGTGACGCAGCACACCGGCAACTTTTTCTGGGCGCTGAACCTGATGGGCGCAATCTGTCTCGTCGGCACGCTGTCGTATTCCGTGCTGCTGGGCAAGCTGTCGCGCATCGAGCTCTGATCCCGTTCGCATCCCCTTGCCTGCCGCTCCGGCGGCTCACCTCTTCCAGCCAACGAAAATGATCGAATTCAAATGGGATCACCTGCAACTCTGCTCGGCCGATGCCGAGGCCACCGCCACGTGGTTTGCGCGCTGCCTGAATGCCGAGATCGTGCGCCGCCCCGGCCGCGTCGACCTGCGCATCGGCACCGTCAACCTGTTCATCACGGCGCTCCCCGATGCGTGCTCGCCCGAGGCGCGCAACGGCGCACGGATGCAGGGCATCGATCACTTCGGCGTGCTGGTCGAGGATCTCGATGCCGCATACGCGCACCTCGTCGAGCACGGCGCGGAGATCGTCCAGCCCGTCACGGGAATCCGCGCCGGCGTGCGCGGCTGTTTCGTGCGCGCGCCGGGCGAGATCCTCGTCGAGGTGCTCGAGCGGCGGCCCGCCGAGATGACATTCAACTGAACCGGGTCTATAGTCGGCGCAAGCGGCCGGGCGCCGGCCGCATCCTCATCACGATCGTGGTCCCCCCATGCACAACTGGATCTCCCTGACGGAAGCCGCGCGGCGGCTCGGCGTGCGCGCACAGACCGTCTACGCGTATGCGAGCCGCGGCAGCATCGCCGTCATGCAGGATCCCGACGATCCGCGCAAGAGCCTGTATCGCGCCGAGGACGTCGTCGCGCTGTGCCGCAAGAAACAGGTCGGCCGCAAGCGTGCGGCGCTCGCGGCGAGCACGATCTTCGGGGCCGAACCGTGCATCTATAGCGGCATCACCACCTTTTCCAAGGGCCGGCCGTGGTATCGCGGCCGCGACAGCATCCAGCTGTCGGACACCGCCACGCTCGAGGAAACGGCCGCGCTGCTGTGGAATGCGACCACGCCCGTGTCGTTCGATGCGCCCGACATGGCGTTGCCGCCCGGCGAGCGCGATCGCCAGTGCGCATTCACGATGCTCGCGACGCTGGCCGCGCACGGTCATTCGACGCTCGGCCGGCTCGACAGCGCGCTGCATGTCGAGGCGGGCCAGCTCGTCGCAATCGTGTCGCGCGCCTTCGGCGCACATAACGACGCCGGTCTCGCATCGACCCATCAGCGGCTCGCCGCGGGCTGGGGGCAGGACAGCCACGGCGCCGACCTGCTGCGCCGTGCGATGGTGCTGGTGGCCGATCACGAGATCACGAGTTCGGCGTTCGCCGCGCGCATCACCGCATCGACCGGCGCATCGCTCGCGGGCTGCCTGCTGACCGGGCTCGCGACGCTGTCGGGGCCGCTGCATGGCGACGCTTCCGGTCGCGTGCGCGCGGTGTTCGACGATGTCGAGCGGCTCGGCGCCGGGCGCGTGGTCGATCATCACCTGAAGTCCGCGATTCCGATCCCCGGCTTCGGCCATCATCTCTATCCCGATGGCGATCCGCGCGCGGCCGCGCTGCTCGCGCGACTCGATCCGCCGCCGGAACTGGCCCGCTTCATCGACAAGGTGACGGCGCTCACCGGCCAGCGGCCGACCATCGACGTCGCGCTCGCGATGCTGTCGGTACAGCTGCAGTTGCCGCGCGACGCAGCCTTCGGGCTGTTCTCGATCGCGCGCAGCGTCGGGCTGCTGGCGCACTGCATCGAGCAGTTGCGCGTGGGCAAGGTGATCCGGCCGCGCAGCCGCTATACCGGGCCGGCGCTCGACGAGCGGCACCTGCGCGCCGAGGGCGAGGATGACGGCAAACTGCCGAAAGCCGGCGTGATCGAGAAGAATCGGCTGTTCAAGGTCGTGGATTGACTGCCGCGACGAAGGCCGAGTTTGCGATGACGGCCAGCGCGTTGGCGATATCGCCCGAACAGGTGAAGGTGCGCGCGCGCGCACCGAGCGCGACGCCCCGCGCCGCCGACGTCTACAACATCGCCTGACTGACCAGGCCGTACAGCCCGCATACCTGATCGGGCGCGCTGACGTGGGCCGCCGCAGGCGCGTTGCGAACCATCTTCGAGCAGGTGTCCACGCGTTTCAATCCCTGCGCGTCGAGCCAGTCCGGCAAACTCGTGCCCGACGGCACGTCGATGCGAACGAATTCATGCTCCCGCGCGCTCAACCAGTGACCGATCAGCGCCTTCGCATCCGCGTCGCCGCTCGTGCGCAGTGCGACGACCGGCCCGATCACGTCGCCACGACCGAAGCGGCGCAGCACGGAAAATCCGGCGATCTCGCCATCGCGTTCGAGCACGACGCTTTCCCCCCGCTTCAGCAGGACCGACAGCAGCGCGTCGCGCTCCAGGCCGGAAGCACGCGCGTCCAGCTCCGCGAGGCGGCGAAAATCGTCGGGCGTGCCAGCCCGCAGTCGCGCGCCCTCGGGCAGCGCAACCGCCGCAGGCCGACTGACGTTCCCTTGATATTGGTCCAGCGATCCGCACACGCTGAAGCCGAGCTTCTCGTAGAGCGGCTGGCCGGCCGGCGTCGCATGCAGGAACGTCACGCGCGGCCCCAATTCGTCGAGGAGGACTTCCATCAGCGCGCGGCCGATGCCTCGGCCCTGATGCTCGGACGACACGATCACGTGCCCGATCGCAGCACGGTCCGCACCATACTTCCAGCACATCGCCGTACCGATGACCACCCCGTTTTCCTCGGCCGCGAACGCGATTGAGGTGTCCGCGGAAAACTGCCAGTCTTCCGCCCTGAACGGCCAGCGAAGCGCCATCGAGAGTGCGTGGGCCGCGGGTACATCGGCGGCGGTAAACCGTCGATAGTGAAGCGCCGTCGCGGCGCCGGAAGTGTTCATCACGTGTTCGTTGTTCATCAAGTCATCCTTCGAAGTGGCGCTGTCTCGCAACCGGATGCAAACGACGGTGCGAGGCAGTCGCACCGGTTGCGGCCTGCGCACGGCAGCGGCGAGCTCATGGAACGAACTATAGGAAGGAATGCCATTCCTGCGCTTAACGATTCATCAATCAGTCGTTAAAGAATACTTAACGCAAGGAACGCGCGCGGCCGTTCGGCGCCGCCCGGCCGCGACCGCGCTCGGCATCACGCGCAGGTTCCCGGGAATCGCGAGAAATAGCGCTGTGCGAGGGCGACCCAATACCGGACGCCGGCCGGAATGATGTCGTCGTTGAAATCGTATTTCGGGTGATGCAGCGCCGCCGCGGCCATGCCGGCCGGCGCATTGCCGATCAGCACGTACGCGCCGGGCCGTTCCTCCAGCATGAAGCCGAAGTCTTCGGACGTCATGTTCGGCGGCACGTCGCGGTGCAGGCGTTCGTCGCCGAACGTGTCGCGAATCACCGCTTCGCAGAATGCCGTCTCGGCCGGCGTGTTGACCGTCGCGGGATAGTACTGAAAAAACTCGACGTCGACCTGCGCGCCATAGGCATGCGCCAGCGCCTCGCACGTGCGCTGGACATCGCGTTGCAGCTGTTGCTGCAATGCCGACGACAGCGTGCGGATCGTGCCGCGCAGCTCGGCGCTGTCCGGAATGACGTTGTCCGTCGTTCCCGCATGGAACATGCACACGGAAATGACGGCGGGATCTACCGGATCCTTGTGCCGCGCCGCGATGGTCTGGCACTGCAGCACCATCGAACAGGCGAGCGGCACGGGATCAAGGCCCAGATGCGGCTGCGCCGCATGCGCACCCTTGCCGGTCACGGTGATCCTGAAGCGCGAGCCCGCGGCCATGATCGGGCCGGTGCGCAACCCGAATTGCCCTGCCGGCAAACCGGGCCAGTTGTGCATGCCGAACACCGCTTCGGTCGGATATTGCTCGAACAGCCCGTCGTCGATCATCTTGCGCGCGCCCGCGCCGCCTTCTTCTCCGGGCTGAAACACGAAATGAACCGTGCCCGGCAACTGCGGCGATTCCTTCAGGATGCGCGCCGCGCCGAGCAACATGACGGTGTGACCGTCGTGCCCGCATGCATGCATGATCCCATGGGTGCACGATGCATGTGCGAAGTCGTTCGCTTCGTGGATCGGCAATGCATCGAGATCCGCGCGCAGCACGATTCCCCTGCCCGGATCCGCTCCGGGCAGGCTCGCGACGACACCCGTACCGCCTAGCCCGCGCGACACCGCGTAGCCGAGCGCTTCGAGCTCGCGGGCGACGACGTCGGCCGTCCTGTGTTCCTCGAATCGCAGCTCAGGATGAGCGTGCAGATCGCGGCGCAACATCGCCCAGTGTGCGCGATGCGCTTCCAGCGACGTCTCGGGGATGATGGGATCATTCAATTCAGGCACCTTCGGAAAGCAAACGGTTTCGATTCTGCACGGCTGCCGCGTTCGCGTGCAGCCGTTCCATCAATCGTAGAAGCCCAGGATCGACTTGACCTCCATGTACTCCTCCATCCCTTCGATCCCGTACTCGCGACCGTTGCCCGACTGCTTGTAGCCGCCGAACGGCGCCTGCGGGTCCCATGCAGGGTAGTTCAGATGCACCTGGCCCGACCGGATGCGTGACGCCACCGCGCGCACGCGTTCCTTGTCGGTGCCCTGCACGTGCGCACCCAGCCCGTAGACCGTGTCGTTCGCGATCGCGACGGCTTCGTCGACGGAGTCGTAAGGCAGGATCGCGAGGACCGGACCGAAGATCTCCTGCTGCGCGATCGCCATGTCGGTACGAACGTCGGAAAAAATCGTCGGCCGCGCATAAAAGCCACGGTCGAATCCCGCCGGCCGCCCGGGGCCGCCGGCGATCAGCTTTGCCCGTTCGTCGATGCCCGTGTCGATCATCTGCGCGACCCGGCCGAACTGCGCGCGATTGGCGAGCGGCCCGTGCGTCGTCGCGTCGTCGAACGGATCGCCCACGACCAGCCGCTGCGCTGCCGCGACGGCCAGTTCCTCGATCGCGCCGAGCGCGTCGCGCGGCACGATCATGCGGGTCGGTGCGCTGCACGACTGGCCCATGTTCCGGAACGCGGCGGCCACGCCCGGCGCGATCGCACGCGACAGGTCCGCATCGGGCAACACGATGTTCGGCGACTTGCCGCCGAGCTCCTGCGCGACCCGCTTGACGGTCGGCGCTGCCGCTTGCGCAACCAGCACGCCCGCACGCGTCGAGCCGGTGATCGACACCATGTCGACCTCCGGATGAGACGACAGCGCGGCGCCCACCGCCTCGCCGCTGCCGCTCACCAGATTGAACACGCCGGCGGGCACGCCCGCATCGGCGATCACTTGCGCAAACAGCAGCGCGCTGAGCGGCGACAGCTCGCTGGGTTTCAGCACCACCGTGCAGCCTGCCGCGAGCGCCGGACCGACCTTCGCGGTGATTTGATAGATCGGCCAGTTCCACGGCGTGATCAGCGCGCACACGCCGATCGGCTCGCGTACGACCGCGGTCGTCCCGCGCCGCGTGACGAACGGGTAGCTGGCCAGATTGTCGCGCGTGACCCGGATGTGTTCGGCCGCAAGCGGCACATGGGCGCTGCGCGCGTAGCTGATCGGCGCGCCCATTTCCAGCGCGAGCGCCGCGGCGAACTGCTCGGCACGCTCGAGCATCAACGCATGAACGCGGTCGAGCAGCGCGGCGCGTTGCGCCGGCGCCGTCGCGGCCCAGCGCTCGAACGCGTTGCGCGCGGCCCGCACCGCGCGGTCGGCATCGCGCGCGTTCCCGAGCGGGATCTCGCACAGCGTGTCTTCGGTGGACGGGCAGACGACCGCGAACCGGCCGTCGCCGTCGGGCAAGACCCAGTCGCCGTCGATGAAGAACCGATCGAGCCTGCCGTTTTCCATCAGATGGCCAACGGGTGAATTGACGGGCGAATTCATTGCAAAGTGTCCTTGAGTCGATACCATGCGCCGACGAACGGCAGAAACCAGGGTTTGCCGAAATGGCCGGGAATCGCGGGCCAGTCGAAGCTTTTCCACGGATTGAGATCGGCGCGTCCGTCCATGATCTCCGCCATCAGCGTGCCCATCAGCGTCGCCATGTGCGTGCCGTGGCCGCTATACCCCATCGAGTAATACACGCCGTCGCGCTGGCCCGCGCGCGGCAGGCGGTTGGCCGTCATGTCGACCATCCCGCCCCAGCAATAGTCGATGCGCACGTCGGCCAGTTCGGGAAACACGGCAGCCATCTGCTGTCGCAGGATCATCCCGCTGCGTTCGTCCGAACGCGGGTTCGACGTGGCGAAACGCGCCCGTCCGCCGAACAGCATCCGGTTGTCGGGCGTGACGCGGAAGAAATTGACGAAGTTCTTGGTGTCGGTGGCCATCCGGCGGGTCGGCAGCAACCGGTCGAGCAACTCGCGGGGCAACGGCTCGGTGACGATGATGAACGCGCCGACCGGCACGATCCTGCGCCGGATCCAGCCGAACGGCCCGACCTGCGAGATACCGCTGGCGAGCAGCACCTGGCGCGCGCGGATCTCCCCGAGCGGCGTCCGCACCGCGTACGTGCCGCCCGCTTGCCTGGCCAGACCGAGAACGGGCGCATGCTCGAGAATGTGCGCGCCGCGCGCTTGCGCGGCGCTCGCCAGGCCGCGCACATAGCGGCCGACGTGCATCCCGGCACTCTTCTCGAAGATCAGCCCGCCGTGATAACGGTCCGAACCGATCTCGTCGCGCAGCTCGGCTTTCGTCACCACGCGCGTGTCAGGGTCCACGCTCGCGGCGAGCAGCGCCTGGCTTCGCACGAGCTTGTCGTAGTGCTCGGGCTTCGCCGCGAGCTTGAGCTTGCCGCGCCGCGCGAAATCGCAATCGATCGACTCTTCCCTGACCAGCCGCTCGACCGTGTCGACGCCCGCATCGAACGCGAGATACAGCCGGTTCGCCAGTTCCGTGCCGATGCGCCGCGACAGGAACGCGTAATCCTGGGCGAAGCCGTTGTTGCACATGCCGCCGTTGCGTCCCGACGCCGCCTGTCCCACGGTGCCCGCTTCGCAGACGACGACCCGTGCGCCTTTTTTCGCCAGCGCCAGCGCGGCCGCCGAGCCGGTGATCCCGCCGCCCACCACCACCACGTCGCAACTTCCGTCCGGCCGCTGCGGCGAGCGGCTCACGAATGGCTCGGACGTATCGAGCCAGTAGGAACCGAAACGCATTACACACTCCCATGTCGGCAGCACCGGGCTGCAAAGCGCGGCGAGCATTCATCACATCGATCCGGCCGCTCGCACGCTGTCCGGATCGAAACGCATCGTGCCGAGGCCGTCACCGTCGCACGCGTGACGGCTCCGGCCTAGAAATCGGCGACCTTGCCCCATGCGGAATCGGCGAAACGGCTGGGCCGATATGGCAACGGATCGACCAGTGGTTGCGTACCCGTGGCGAGATCCGCGATCAGATGACCGGCGCCGGGGCCGATCCCGAAGCCGTGCCCGGAAAAACCCGCCGCCAGGATCAATCCAGGCACGCCCGGCACTTCGCCAATCCCCGGCACGCCGTCCGGCGTGCTGTCGACGAACCCGGCCCAGGCATGCGTGATGGTCGCGTCGCGCAGCTCGGGCAGCAGTTCCACCGCACGGCGATACGTTTCGGTGACCGTCGGCATGTCGGGTTTCGGATCCAGAATGCGCACCGCCTCCATCGGGGTCGGCGCATCGAGCCGCCAGCGCTTGAGCGTTTCGTGGCCGCCGCGCATGCCTTCGAGGCCGCCCGGCAGCAGATTGCGCCAGCGCTTCGCGAACATCGGCACGAATTGCGGCGCGAAGCGCAGGAACTGCGGCGTCAGGTCCACGCGCGCGCGGCCGCTGATCGCAAGCGCGTAGCGCCCGTCGCTGCGGCGGGTCACGGACACGCCGGACGTATACATCGCATCGGGCAGCGGATGCTCGACGGGCGACACGCTCAGGATCGACTGCCTGATCGACGCCTGCGGGAAACGGATGCCGAGCTGGCGGCAGAACGACGACGCCCATGCACCGCCCGCGAGCACGACCGTCCTGGTCTTGATGACGCCCGCCTCCGTGACGACGGCGCTGACGCGGCCGCCCTCGAGCTCGACGCCGCGCGCGGCGCAGTGCTGGTGGACGCTGCCGCCGAGCTTCATCAATGCGGCGGCCACGGCCGGCGCGGCCTTGCCCGGATCGGCCGTGCCGTCGCTCGGCGAGAATACGCCGCCTTTCCACTGCCGCCCGGTGGCGCGTCCGCGCTCGCCGGCCTGCTTGCTGTCGAGCATGTAGGTCGTCACGCCCGCGGTTTTCGCGAAGTCGCCCCAACTGGCCCAGCGCGACAGCTCCTCGTCGTCATTGCTCAGATACAGCAGCCCGCAGCGATGAAAGCCCGTGTCTTCGCCGGATTCGGCGGCGAAGCGCTCCCACAGATCGATGCTCTTGCTGGCCATCGGCAACTCGCGCGCGTCGCGGTTCTGCTGGCGGCACCATCCCCAGTTGCGGCTCGACTGCTCGGCGCCGATGCGGCCCTTCTCGACCAGCGCGACCGACACCCCGCGCCGGGCAAGGTAATAGGCGGTAAAGACACCGATGATGCCGCCGCCGATCACGACGACGTCGGCCGAAGCCGGCAGCGTGGGGGAAGTTTCTATGTGGCGCAGCGGAGGGGACATGGTCAGTCTCGTTCGGTTGATGCTTGGACGTTTTGCACGACGTAGAATTTCGCCACGCGTTCACTGCTCTCCCACCCGATCGGCGCGCCGCGCGGCACGAACAGCGCGTCGCCGGCGCCGAGCGACAGGACGCCGCCGTCGGGCGCCGCGAACCGAACGCCGCCGGCCAGCAGGAGCATGAACTCGTTCACGCGATGCGGCCGGATGATCCGGTGATAGGGCGTCGAGTCCCACGTGCCCGCGCAGTACTCTGCGCCGTCGTCGAGGAAGACGTTGTCGCTGCGGCATTGCGGCGCTGGCCCGAGCAGCACCTCGGCGGGCAGCGACGACGACGGCTTGAAGTCGGCATCGGCGCGCAGCGCAATGAGGCCGCGCCTGGTCGGTTTCGGGCACGCGGCGGTGCAGAACACGAGAAGCACGGGCGATTGCGCGGCGACGCGCAGCGCCGTGCCGCCGCCGATGACCGCCCCTTCCCGCGGCCCCAGCACCAGCGGGGCGGCCCCGTCCGCTTCGAGCATCAGTTCGCCTTCGACGACGACGATGGTTTCAATGTGCGGATAGCTCGGCACGTCCAGCTCGCCGACGAACGAGATACGTCCGGCGGCCATCGCGTCTGGCCCTTCCCACGCCACCTCCCGATGTCGCGCGAAAGGATCGTTCTCGCCGAACGCCTGCTTGCGGAACGTGGTTGAAGGCTGTGTGCCGTCGGCACGATGCAACACGAAAGCTGCGGTCATTTCTGCTCCTGCCAGTGCGCGACGGTGTTGTCGAGAATCCGTCGCGCGATATCGAAAATCGTCGTTCACGGACGCTCGATCCGCAAACCCGTTAGGACAATTGATCGGTTCAAAAAAATGTGACGCCCGTGATTCCTGCCTTGTCCCGTAGGCGGCCAGCCGTTTCCGCCATTGTGCCGGCGCAGCCCGTCCCGCTGATTAACCACCCCAAAACCACGCGTTAAGCGCCGGATAACGGTCACGCCGCGTGCGCTGCGCCTACGCGACGTGACACGATGCTTCGCGACGTTCGGCGCGCGGGCGCACCGGCGACGTTCTCGCCGACACGCCAGCCGGCCGCGCGACCACGTAATCGCGCGGCGTGATCCCGAGCACCCGGCGAAAATGCCGGCACAGGTGGCTCTGATCGAAGAAGCCGACTTCGGTCGCGACGACCGACGGCGCCAGGCCGGCGCGCAACAAGTCCTGCGCCCGCCGCACACGCACGAAACACAGATACCGATGCGGCGACAAGCCGACTTCGCTGCGAAAGCGCGCGGTGAAACGCGACACGCTCAATCCGGCCACCGCCGCGAGCGTGTCGAGGTTCAGCGGCTGCGCGAACGACGCGTCGATCGTGCGCAGCACGTCGTCGATCGCCGTCGATACGGGCTGCGCGACACGCACTGCGCGCGCCGCCGCGCCTTCGGCCCGATCGTGGAACAGGGTCGTCATGCTCTCCGTCCTCATGCAGCGGCCAGCGCGTCGAATCGCGCGTACGGGAACGCGCCGATCGGCTCCGCCATCGTGCCGCCGGCGGTGAGCGGGAAAATGCATCGTGCGGTCATGTCGAATCCTCCGGGGGGCGGCCGCTTCAGTGCAGGAAATCCTGCATCCGGTAATACGCGCCGACGAGCGGCAGGAACCACGCGTGCCCGAAATGGCCGGGCATCGCCGGCCAGTCGAGCTCGCGCCACGGATTTGCCGCAGCCGCGCCGTACAGCACGTCGGCCATCACGCGCCCCATGTGCACGGACATCTGCACGCCGTGGCCGCTGTAGCCCATCGAGTAATAGAGCCCGTCGTGCTGGCCCGCGCGCGGCAGCCGGTCGGCGGTGATGTCGACCAGCCCGCCCCAGCAGTAGTCCAGCCGCACGCGGGCCAGTTCGGGGAAGTAGCCGGCCATGCCGGCGCGCAGGATGTCGCCGCTTTTCGCGTCGGAGCGCGGGCTCGACATCGCGAAGCGCGCGCGTCCGCCGAACAGCAGCCGGCTGTCGGGCGTCACGCGAAAGTAGTTGCCGATCTGGCGCGACGTCACGTACGCGCGGCGATGCGGAAACAGCCGGTTCAGCTGCGCGTCGGGCAGCGGCTCGGTCACGACGATGAAGCTGCCGACCGGCGCGATGCGTCGCCGGAACCACGCGAACGGCCCGTGCTGCGATGCGCCGGTCGCGACCAGCACGCGATCGGCGACGATCGTGCCGCGCGTGCAGGTGATCGTGTGGCGTTCGCCGTCGAGCCGTTCGAGCTGCGTGACGGCCGCATGCTCGTACAGACGCGCGCCGGCACGCGCGGCCGCTTGCGCGAGGCCGACGCCGAACTTGCCCATGTGCATCTGCGCGCCATTGCGCTGCAGGAGCCCGCCGTAGAAGCCGTCGGAGGCGATTTCATCACGAATCCGCGACGGCTCGATCAGTTCGATATCGGGATCGACGTCGCGCCGCAATGCGTCGAACGTCTTCGCGAGTCCCGCGAAATGCTGCGGCTTCGCGGCCAGCTTCAGCTTGCCCGCACGCCGGAAGTCGCAGTCGATCGCGTGCTCGGCGACGATCGTCTCGACGCTCTTCACCGCGCTTTCATATGCCCGATAGAACTGTTTCGCAGGCTCGGCCCCGATTCGCGCCGCAAGCGACGCGTAGTCCTGCGCGACGCCGGTATTGCACTGGCCGCCGTTGCGGCCGGACGCCTCACCGGCAATCTGCGCGGCTTCGAGCACGACCACCGATACGCCGCGCTGCGCCAGCGCGAGCGCCGCCGACAAGCCGGTAAAGCCGCCGCCGATCACGACCACGTCGGCGCGCCCTTCGACGGGGCCTTCGCAGCCGGCGTGAAACGCGGGGCGGGTGTCCAGCCAGTACGATTCGAGTTTCATCGGATCCTTCTTTTGCATGCCGGCGACGGCCGTTCAATGAGAATCATTTAATCACCGTCAAAAAGCGCAGTTGCCGCGTATTCGCGCACGGCACGCATACAAATCGCCGTTTTGCGCGGCCGCCGCAGCAGACTATGCGGGCGGCCGGCGCGGCGCGCTACAGCCGCACCGGCTGCACCGGCGCGACGCCGGCCTGCGCCGGCTCCGCCTGGAAGTGTGCGAGATCTTCCTCGCTGCGATGGCACAGCACCTGGGCGCCGTTGCCGAGCGTGCGCAGCACCGGCGCCGTGCGGTTGCACACGCCGTCCACCCGCATCGCGCAGCGCGACAGGAACGGGCAGAGCTCGCCATCGTCCGCGCTCGCGCCGATCGGCACCAGCGGCCGATGGCAGCGCTCGGCAGCGTCGTCGAGCCAGCCCGCGCGCAGCTCGGGCGCGGACGACACGAGCAGGTGCGAATACGGGTGATAAGGCGGTGCGCACAGCGCATCGCGGCTACCGGTTTCGACGCGGCGTCCCGCGTACAGCACGACGATGTCGTCGCTGATCGCACGCACCTTCGCGATGTCGTGCGTGATGAACACGTACGACACGCCGAGCTTCGCCTGCAGGTCGCGCAGCAGGTCCATGATCGCGGCGCCGACCACGGTATCGAGCGCCGACGTGACTTCGTCGCACAGGATCAGGTCGGGCTCGGCCGCGAGCGCACGCGCGAGGTTCACGCGCTGCTTCTGCCCGCCGGACAGCTCGCCGGTACGCCGCCCCGCCACCGCCTGCGGCAGCCGCACGAGCTCGAGCAGTTCCGCGACGCGCTGCCGTGCCCGCGCGCCCTTGATCCCGTGATAGAACGCCAGCGGCCGCGCCAGCGTGCGCTCGACGGTATGCACCGGATTGAGCGCGGTATCGGCGTTCTGGAACACGATCTGCACGCGGCGGTGCTGCTCCTTGGTGCGTTTGCCGATATCGCGCGCGAGCGGCTCGCCGTCGAGCAGGATCTCGCCGCCCGTCGCCGGCACGAGGCCCGCGATCACCTTCGCGAGCGTCGTCTTGCCGGAGCCCGATTCGCCGATCACGCCGACCGTCTGCCCACGCCCGATGCGCAGATCCACTTCATGCAGGATCACTTTCGCGGGCCAGCCTTTCGCGGTGCGGCCGCCGTAGCCGGCGATCGCGCCGCGCACCTCCAGCAGCGGCGCCGGGGCGGCGCTCGCCGCTTTCGCGTCGTGCCCGGTGTCGCTCGGCGTGACCGCCGCGATCAGGCTCTGCGTGTACGGATGGGCCGGCGCATGCAGGATCTGCCCGGTATCGCCCGCCTCGCGAATCACGCCGTCGCTCAGCACGACGATCCGGTCGGCCATCTGCGCGACCACCGCCAGGTCGTGCGACACGTACACCGCACTCATCCCGTAGCGACGGATCACGCTCTTGAATGCCAGCAGCACGTCGATCTGCGTGGTCACGTCGAGCGCGGTGGTCGGCTCGTCGAGAATCACGAGCTCCGGATCGGTGATCAGCGCCATCGCGGCCATCAGGCGCTGCAGCTGGCCGCCCGACACCTGGTGCGGATAGCGCTTGCCGATCGTCTCCGGCTCCGGCAGCGCGAGCGCGCGGAACAGCTCGACAGCCTTCGCCTGCGCGTCGCGCTTGGTCATCGTCTTGTGGATCAGCGCGCTTTCGATCACCTGGTCGAGAATCGTGCGCGACGGGTTGAACGCGGCAGCGGCGCTCTGCGCGATGTACGCGACCTTGCGGCCGCGCAGCGCGGTCAACGCGGGTGCCGACAGCGTGCAGACGTCCGTGCCGCCGAGCTTCACCGAGCCGCCGGCGATCCGGCAGCCGGCGCGCGCATGGCCCATCAGCGACAGCGCGATCGTCGTCTTGCCGGAGCCGGACTCGCCGATCAGCGCGAGCACTTCGCCGCGCCGGATATCGAAGTCGACGCCGTGGACGATCGTCGTTTCCTCGCCGCCCGGCCGGCCGCCGACCACGCGCAGCCCGCGCACCTCGACGAGGGGGTTCGATTCGTGTTGCATCAGTGTCCTCCCGCGGCGCCGGCCGCGCCCTTGCGGCGGCCGCGATGCGGCAGGCCGTCGATCATCAGGTTGACGCCCACCGTCAGGATCGCGATGGCGACCGCGGGCATGATCGCGACGGCCGAGCCGTCGCCGAGGCTCGCGATGTTCTCGCGCACGAGCGAGCCGAGGTCCGCGTACGGCGGCTGCACGCCCAGCCCGAGAAAGCTCAGGCCGCTCAGCAGCAGCACGACGAACGTGAACCGCAGGCCGGTATCCGCGAGCATCGGATGGATCATGTTCGGCAGCATCTCGACGCACGCGATGTACAGCGCGCCTTCGCCGCGCGCCTTCGCCACCTGCACGAATTCGAGCGTGCTGATGTTGACCGCCAGCGCGCGCGCGATCCGGTACGAGCCCGGCATGTAGCTGACCGCGGCGGTCAGGATCAGCAGCGGCAGCGACGAACCGAACGCGGCGACGAACATCAGCGCGAACATCTTCGACGGGATCGACGTGAGCGCGTCGAGCAGCCGGCTCATCGTCTCGTCGACCGCGCGGCCCGACACGGTGGCGAGCAGCCCGAGCGTCGTGCCGGTCACCGCGGCGAGCAGCACCGCCGCGAGCGCGAGCAGCACGGTCAGCCGCGTGCCGTACAGAATCCGGCTCAGCATGTCGCGGCCGAGAAAGTCCGAGCCGAACGGCAGCTTCGCGCTGAACGCCGCGAACACGTCCGGCGTGACGATCGTGCCGACGTCGTGCGGCGCAAGCAGCGGCGCGAACACGGCGATGAACAGCATCAGGCCAACCATCGACAGGCCGACACGGCCGCCCATGGTCAGTTTCATGCGCGCGGCGCGACGCTTGCGCGGCTGGTCGGGAGAAGGCGTGGCGGGCGGCGGCGTGCCGCCCCACGGCGAGCGCGGCTCGCCCGAGGGCGGCACCGCGCTGCTGCGGTGAACGGGTTCGGTCGGGTGCATGGTGGGCATCTCGGAAAGGGGGCGGAACCGTTCAGGTCCGCAGTCTCGGGTTCGACACGATCGTGCACAGGTCAGCGAACAGCACGAGCATCAGATAGGCGACGCAGAAGATCAGCGTGCACGCCTGGACCAGCGGGAAGTCGCGGTTGCCGACGGCATCGACCATCAGGCTGGCGAGGCCCGGATAGTTGAAGATCGTCTCGACGACGATCACGCCGCCGAGCAGATACGACAGGCTCAGCGCGATCGCATTGGCGATCGGCCCGATCGCGTTCGGCAGCGCATGGCGCAGCACGACGCGCGCGGGGCTCGCGCCCTTGAGCACGGCCATCTCGACATACGACGCGCTCAGTTGCTCGATCACCGCGGCCCGCGTCATACGCGCCATCTGCGCGATCACGACCGCGCACAGCGTCAGCACCGGCATCGCATACGCACGCAGAAAATCGTGGGTGCTGTCGATCGGGCCGCTGTACGACAGCGCGGACAGCCAGTGCAGCTTCACGGCGAACACGAGCACGGCGACCGTCGCGATCAGGAATTCCGGCGTCGCGACGAGCGACAGCGTGCCGAGGCTGATCGCGCGATCGATCACCGACTCGCGCTTGACCGCCGCGAGAATGCCGAGCAGCAGCGCGATCGGCACCGATACGGCGGTCGTGATCGCCGCAAGCGTGAGCGACCTGGACAAGCGCCCGCCGATCATCTCCGACACCGGCATGTCGCCGGACAGCGACCGGCCGAAATCGCCGTGCAGCAACCCCGACAGCCAGTGCACGTAGCGCACGTGCGCCGGCAGGTCGAGCCCGAACTGCTGGCGCAGCGCGGCGATCGTCTCCGGCGTGGCCGACTGGCCGAGCGCGGCCTGCGCGGCGTCCCCCGGCAGCAGGTTCGTGATCGTGAAGATGATCACGGACACGATCAGCAGCGTCAGCGCGGTGACCGCGATGCGCCGGCCGATCAGCCCGATGAGGATCCGGTTCATGAATCGACACTCCCGAAAAAGCCGCGCACGGCCGGGGCGGTGACCCGCACCGGTCGCGCGACGGCGGCCAGCGACGGCGTCACGCGTTCCACCACACGTACTCGGCGAACATGCCGCCCATCATCGGGCCGGTCGGAATCGAACCGAGGCCCGCGAGGCGCTTGTCGTAACCGTCGAGGAAGCTGATGAACGCCGGAATCCCGATCCGCCCCTGTTGCGACACGATCGTCTGCATCTCGCCGTACATCTGCTTGCGCTTCGCATCGTCGGTCTCGGAGCGCGCGGCGAGCAGCAACTGGTCGAACTTCGCGTTCTTCCAGCCCGACTCGTTCCATGGCGCGTCCGACTTGAAGAACTGCGTGAACAGCACGTCGGCGCTCGAGCGCGGGTTGATGTTGCCGAAACCGAGCGGATGCTTCATCCAGTGGTTCGACCAGTAGCCGTCGGGCGATACGCGGTTCACCTGCAGGTTCAGCCCGATCTTCTGGCCGGCCTGCTGCAGCAGCACGGCCATCTCGATCGAACCGTTCGCGTCGGACGTCGCATAGATCGGCGGCAGCGAAACGCCCAGCGCGCCGGCCTTCTGGAACAGGAATTTGGCCTTGTCCGGATCGTGCGGCCGCTGCGGCAGCGACGCGTTGAAGTAGCGATGCCCCGGCGGGATCGGCTGGTCGTTGCCGATCACCGCATAGCCGCGGAACACCGCCGAGCGGATCTGCTCGCGATCGAACAGGTACTTCATCCCCTCGACGAAATCGGGATGCGCGGTGATCGGGTTTTCGCTGCGCATGATCAGGTCGGTATACAGGCCCGACTTGGTTTCCTTCAGCGCATAGCCCGGCGTGGACGCGATGCGCTGCGTCGAGCGCGGATCGATCGCGTTGATCAGGTGCACGTCGCCCGAGAGCAGCGCGTTCAGGCGCGCGGCGCTGTCGCTGATGCCGATCAGCTCGATCTCGTCCAGGTAAGGCATTCCCGGCTTGAAGTAGCTGTCGTTGCGCACGCCGACGGTCGACACGCCCGGCTTGAACGACTTGAGCTTGTACGGGCCGCAGCCGATGCCGGCCGAAAAGTCGGTCGTGCCGTCCTTCACGATCACGAGCTGCGGCGTCGCGAGAATCACCGGCAGATCCGCGTTCGCGCTGGCGAGCGTGAGCGTGACTTCGTCCGGGCCGCTCGCCTTCGCTTCGGCGAACTGGTCGGCGAGCGGCTTGACCTTCGACGCGGTGGCCGGATTCTTGTGGCGCATCAGCGAGTACACGACGTCGGCCGGGCCGACGGGCTTGCCGTCGTGGAACGTGACGCCCTTGCGCAGCTTGATGATCCAGGTCTTCGCGTCGGTCGTGTGCACCGACTCGGCGAGATTCATCTGCGGCGTCAGGCTCCCGTCGAGCTGCGTGAGGCCGCTGTAGAACATGAAGAAGCGGATGTAGTCGGCACCCGTCGAGCCCTTGGCCGGATCCAGCGTATCGGCCGTCGAACTCGATTCGTTCGCGACCCGGATCTTGCCGCCGCGCTTCGGTGCGGGCGCGGCGAAGGCCGACTGCGCCTCCATCAGCAAGCCGCCGCCGCCGACGGCCATCATGCCGCTCGCCGCCATGACCCGCATCATGTCGCGGCGCGTGAAGCCCCCCGTGCCGCCGTTGTCGATATCGTCGCTCATCCGAACTGCTCCTGACTGTGGAAAGTGGGTCCTGGGATCCAGCGTGGTTCGAGAAACTCGCCGCCTTCGCCTGCTGGTGGCGAATGCAACGTCATGCGTGTTGAGTTCATTTAAGCATCGCCAAAATGCCGGTTATCGCGATTCGGGTCGGCCGCACCACACGATTCGACCGTTTTGGGCCACCTACGCAGCATGATCAGCTGCGCGCCCCGGCACACGGTCGTTTGCCCGATGCAATGGGTGGCGGCAGCCGATGCGTTCGTCGGAAGATTGCCGGTTCCATCGAAGCCGGCTTGCCCGACGACCGGCGCGCGCCGCGCCGCCCGGCCGCGATCCGGCGTGGCGACGCGTGCGCTGCCGGCGTTCGAATGCCCGCCGGGCGCATGCCGGCGCAACGCGAAGGAGCGGGACGCGATGCCCATTCGGCTCGGCGCCGGCACGTTTGCATCGGAGCCCGAAGAGTCGATCGAATCCGGCGCGGGCGATGCGCGATTCCACGGCGCGACGCCGAAGCAGCCGCGATGGTTGCGACCGCCTCCGCCACGCGAGGCGATGCGTAATGCCTGCGCGGGGTGTCCGACGCCGCCGGCCTGCCGCGTGCGCGGGTTTTCCCGGGCATCGCGGCAGGCCGGCGGCAAGTCGCGCGACGGAACGCCGCGCGGCCGATGCGTCGCTTACAGGCCGAGCTGCGTCGCGAGATGGCCGATGTCCGACACTTCGTAATAGTTGTAGAACGGCGTGCCCGGCTCGTGACCGCGGTTCACGAACGCCTTGTGCTTGATGCCGAGGTCCTCGGCCGTCATCAGGTCGTAGCGCAGGCTCGACGACACGTGCAGCACGTCCTCCGGCTTGCAGCCGAGCTTGCCGAACATGTATTCGAAGCCCTGCATCCGCGGCTTGTACGACTGGGCCTGCTGCGCGGTGAACACCGCATGGAACGGTGCGCCGAGCTTGTCGACGTTGCTCATGATCTGGTCGTCCATTGCGTTCGACAGGATCACCAGCTTGTACTTCTTCGCGAGTCGCGACAGGCCGGCAGGCACGTCCGGGTGCGGGCCCCAGGTCGGAACCGCATGATAGAAACGCTCGGCCTCGGCTTCGTCGAACTTCGTGCCGATCCGCGCGCAGGTGCGCCGGACCGCGTTGACGAGGACGTCGCGGTACGGCTTCCAGGCCCCGAGCACCTCGTCGAGCCGATAGGCGGCGAAAGCGCGCACGAAGTCCTCCATCGCGACCGGCGACAGCCGGTCCGCGTAGATCTCGCGCGCCAGTTCCGCCATCTGGAAGCGGGTCAGCGTGCCGTAGCAGTCGAACGTGATGAACTTCGGTTCAAATTGGATCATGATGACGTCCTGTCGGTGTGATGCCCCGGCGCGGCCGGGGACGGGCTGGGTTTAACGAAATTGAATCAGGGCAAAAAGTCGCTCGCGCATCGTTCGACGCCGCTCGAAAAGCACGATCGCCGCGTGTTGCGGACCGCGGGCAGCACGATCTGCGGCGCCCGCTTGCGGGCGGCGCCGCCACGCGAGCCGCGTGACGAAGCCGCCGCGCTGCCGCCATCCGGCGCGGCTCGCCGGCAAGCGGCAGCGCCACCGCATTTCAATCCTAGTGTCATCCGCACAGCAGAAGCTGTCGGAATGAACGGCCGTGCCGGCACGAAACGCGCGTTCGTCCGCGCCGATCGAGCCGGTTTGCATCGATCTCGCAAGGCGGCCCGCCGGCACCGCAAAACAGGCGAATCGTCCTATCCGCGCCGCTGTGTCGCTGGCAGAGTCGATACGTCATTCCTACCCATCCGGAGTCCGGCGTGTCCGATCTCAACCCTTCCCGCACGCTTATCTATCGCCCGTTCGCCGAAACCGACCTGCCCGCCGCGCATCGGCTGTCGGAAGCAGTCAAGTGGCCGCACCGGCTCGACGACTGGCGCTTCGCGCTCCAGCTCGGCGGCGGCTTCGTCGCCGAAGACGAAGCCGGCATCGTCGGCACCGCGCTCGGCTGGCGCTTCGGCGACGCGCACGCGTCACTCGGCATGGTCATCGTGTCGCCCGAGCGCCAGGGCCGCGGCATCGGCCGCGAACTGCTCGCGCGCGTCGTCGACAGCCTCGGCGCGCGCACGATCTTCCTGCATGCGACGCCGTCCGGCGAACCGCTCTATGTGAAGTTCGGCTTCGAAGCGATCGGCACGATCGACCAGCACCAGGGCGCCGCATTCCAGCCGCCGCTGATTTCGCTGCCGCCGGGCGAGCGCCTGCGCCCGCTCGGCACGAACGACGGCCCGCGCCTCGCGGCGCTCGCATCGCGCGCGGCCGGCTACCCGCGCGATACGGTGATCGATGCGCTGCTCGGCGTCGCGAACGGGATCGCGCTCGATCGCGACGGCGAGCTGCTCGGCTTCGCGCTGTTCCGCCGCTTCGGCCGCGGCCATGTGATCGGCCCGGTGATCGCGCCGGACGCACTGCGCGCGCAAGCGCTGATCAGCCACTGGCTCGCGCTGCACGCGGGCATGTTCGTGCGGCTCGACGTACCGGGCGACAGCGGCCTGTCCGACTGGCTGCAGGGGCTCGGCCTGCCGCGCGTCGATACCGTCGTCGCGATGGCGCGCGGCGCGGCGCCCGCGCGCGAGCCCGCGCTGCGCACGTTCGCGATCGTCAACCAGGCGCTCGGCTGAGCGACACGCACGATGAGCTTCCTCTACAAGGCCGACCCCGTGCGCGGCGCGCAATGGGCGCAGCGCTTCGCGCAACAGGCACCCGATCTCGCATTCCGGATCTGGCCGGACATCGGCGATCCGTGCGCGGTGCGCTACCTCGCCGCGTGGCAACCGCCGGACGATCCGACCGCGCTGCTGCCGAACCTCGAAATCGTGTTCTCGGTGGGCGCCGGCATCGATCAGTTCGACCTGTCGCGCATCCCGGCCCATATTCCCGTGGTCCGGATGATCGAGTCGGGCATCATCGAAGGCATGGTCGAGTACGTGACACAGGCCGTACTGACGATCCATCGCGACCTGTTCGACTACGCGGCGCAACAGCGCGCGCAAGTCTGGCACGAGAAACCCGTGCGCGCGGCCGCGTCGCGGCGCGTCGGCGTGCTCGGGCTCGGCACGCTCGGCCAGGCCGTGCTCGACACGCTGCGCCGCTTCGGCTTCCCGTGCGCCGGCTGGAGCCGCACGCCGCGCACGCTCGACGGCATCGACTGCTACGCGGGCGACGCGGCGCTCGATGCGTTCCTCGCCCGCACCGACATCCTGATTTGCCTGGTGCCGCTCACGGCCGACACGCGCGGGCTGCTCGGCGCGCGTGTTCGACGCGCTGCCGGCCGGCGCATCGCTCGTGCAGGTCCGGCGCGGCCCTCAGCCGATGCGCAAGCGCTGCTCGCCGCGCTCGACAGCGGCCGCCTCGACAGCGCGATCCTCGACGTGACGGAACCCGAGCCGCTGCCGGCCGGCCACCCGTTCTGGACGCATCCGCGCATTCGTGTCACGCCGCACATTGCGAGCGCGACGCGGCCCGACACCGCCGTCGACGCCGTGCTCGAGAACCTCGCGCGCCATCGCGCGGGACAGCCGATGCTCGGCATCGTCGATCGCGCGCGCGGCTACTGAAACGCCCCTTCCGGCCCCGCGGGGCGCGCAGCAGAAAATGCCGAAGCGCCCCGTGCAAACGCCGTGTCCATACGTTTCAGACCGCAAATTGAAGACGCGTGCCGACTTCTCGCCCGGTAGCATGAACTCACCGCTGACACCCCACGAGAGCCCCGCACTGCCATGAACCAAGCCGCGCTGATCGAAGCCGATCGACAACACCTGATCCACCCCGTCGTCAACTATCGCGCGCACGAGGCGCGCGGCGTCACCGTGCTCGAATCCGCCGACGGCGTGTTCCTGCGCGACGCCGACGGCCATACGCTGCTCGATGCGTTCTCGGGCCTGTGGTGCGTGAACGTCGGCTACGGCCGCGACAGCATCGTGAAGGCCGCCGCCGAGCAGATGGCGAAGCTGCCCTACGCCACCGGCTATTTCCATTTCGGCTCGCAGCCGGCGATCGAGCTCGCCGAACGGCTCGCGACGCTGGCACCGCCGTCGCTGAACCACGTGTACTTCACGCTCGGCGGCTCGGACGCGATCGACTCCGCGGTGCGTTTCATCACGCACTATTTCAACGCGACCGGCCGCCCGTCAAAAAAGCAGATGATCGCGCTCGAGCGCGGCTATCACGGTTCGTCATCGATCGGCGCAGGACTCACCGCGCTGCCGGCGTTCCACCGCCATTTCGACCTGCCGCGCGCGGACCAGCACCATATTCCGTCGCCCTACCCGTATCGCCATCCGCTCGGCGACGATCCGCAGGCGCTGATCGCCGCGTCGGTGGCCGCGCTCGAGGCGAAGGTCGCCGAGCTCGGCGCGGACAACGTCGCGGCGTTCTTCTGCGAGCCCGTGCAAGGTTCCGGCGGCGTGATCGTGCCCCCTGCCGGCTGGCTGAAGGCGATGCGCGACGCATGCCGGCGCCTCGGCATCCTGTTCGTCGCCGACGAGGTGATCACCGGCTTCGGCCGCACCGGCCCGCTGTTCGCGTGCGAGGCCGAGCAGGTCGATCCGGACCTGATGACCGTCGCAAAGGGACTGACCGCCGGCTATGCCCCGATGGGCGCGGTGCTGATGTCCGACGAAATCTACGAAGGGATCGCGGGCAGCCGCTCCGAGTCGGCCGTGGTCGGCCATGGGCATACGTATTCCGCGCATCCGGTGAGCGCCGCGATCGGCCTCGAGGTGCTGAAGCTGTATCACGAAGGCGGGCTGCTCGCGAACGGCCGGGAGGTCGCGCCGCGCTTCGCCGCGGGGCTCGACGCGCTGCGCGCACATCCGCTCGTCGGCGACTCCCGCTCGGTCGGCCTGCTCGGCGCGCTTGAACTGGTTGCCGACAAGACGCGCAAGACGCGCTTCGATCCGGCGCTGAACCTGCCCGACAAGATTGCCGCCGCGGCGTACGCGAACGGCGTGGTGTTTCGCGCCTTCGGCGACTGCGTGCTCGGTTTCGCGCCGGCGCTGAGCTTCACCGCGGGCGATTTCGAGCTGATGTTCGAGCGCGTGCGCAAGACGCTCGACGACGTGCTGGCCGACGCGGGCGTGCAGCGCGCGCTCGATCGCGTGCACGCGCAGCCGGCATGAGTCGGGCATGAGCCGGGCAAGGAAAAGCCGGGCTTGTAGCGGCCCTCGTTCGACTCTAAAGTAACCGGACATTCCATTTTTCCGCTCTCACGTGAACATGACGGACAGCAAGCTGGATCGCATCGACCTGCGCATCCTCTCCCAGTTGCAGAAGCGCGGCCGCATGACCAACGTCGAGCTGGCCGATGCGGTCGGGCTGTCGCCCAGCCCCTGCCTGATCCGCGTGAAGCGGCTCGAGAAGGCCGGCTACATCGGCGGCTACGGCGCGCACATCCAGCTCGAGAAACTCGGGGACGTGCAGGTCGTGTTCACCGAGGTCACGCTGGCCGACCACCGGCGCGAGGACTTCGACCGTTTCGTCGCGGCGATCCGCAACGTCGACGAGATCGTCGAATGCCATCTCGCCAGCGGCGGCTACGACTATCTGCTGAAGTTCATCACGCGCAGCGTGAGCCATTACCAGACGATCGTCGAAGGGCTGCTCGAGCAGAACATCGGCATCGAGAAGTATTTCAGCTACGTCATCATCAAGTCGCCGTTCGTCAAACGGCACTATCCGCTCGAATCGCTGTTCGGCGAACGCCACTGACGCACGGCGTGCGGCACCCGGGAACGCGGCAGTACGCTGTCCGCGCGGGATAGTCGCGCGCCCGTGTCTCCGCGGTCGTCACCGAGCCGCCTCATCCAAGGATCAGTCATGTCGCTTACCCTTTCCCGCCCCGAACTCGTGCGCACCGCCAACCTGATCGATGGTGCATGGCGCGACGCCGTCGACGGCCGGCGCTTCGAAGTCACCGATCCGGCGACGCTCGAGACCGTTGCCCACGCACCCGACAGCGGCGCCGCCGACGCCCGCGCCGCGACCGACGCGGCGGCGCGCGCACTGCCCGCATGGCGCGCGACGCCCGCGCGCGAGCGCGCCGCGATCCTGCGTGCATGGCACGCGGCGATCGTCGCGCACACCGACGATCTCGCGAAGCTGATGTCGCGCGAACAGGGCAAGCCGCTCGCCGAAGCGCGCGGCGAAGTCGCCTATGGCGCGTCGTATGTGCTGTGGTTCGCCGAGGAAGCGACGCGCACCTACGGCGACCTGATTCCGCAGCAGCAGCGCGGCAAGCGGCTGAGCGCGGTCAAGGAGCCGATCGGCATCGTCGCCGCGATCACGCCGTGGAATTTCCCGCTCGCGATGATCGCGCGCAAGATCGCCCCTGCGCTCGCGGCCGGCTGCACGGTTGTCGCGAAGCCGGCGGAGGACACGCCGCTCACCGCGCTCGCGCTTGCCTTCCTCGCGCAGGAAGCCGGCGTGCCGCCCGGTGTGCTGAACCTGATCGCCGCGTCGCGCGAGCGCGGCATCGACGCGGCAGCCGACTGGCTCGCCGACGGCCGCGTGCGCAAGATCACCTTCACCGGCTCGACGCTCGTCGGCAAACTGCTGGCGCGCGACTCGGCGGCGACGCTGAAGAAGCTGTCGCTGGAACTCGGCGGCAATGCGCCGTTCATCGTGTTCGACGATGCCGAGCTCGACGCCGCGGTCGACGGGCTGATGGCCGCCAAGTTCCGCAACGGCGGCCAGACCTGCGTGTCGCCGAACCGCGTGTACGTACAGGCCGGTGTGTACGACGCATTCGCCGCGAAGCTCGCCGCGCGGGTCGCCGCGCTGAAGGTCGCGCCGGCGACCGACCCGGCCGCGCAGATCGGTCCGATGATCAACGCGCGTGCGGTCGACAAGATCGCGCGCCACGTCGGCGACGCGATCGAGCGCGGCGCGCGCGTGCTGGCCGGCGGCAAACGCCTGCCCGAACTCGGCGCGAACTATTACGCGCCGACGGTGCTTGCCGACGCCACCGCCGACATGCTGCTGACCTGCGAGGAAACCTTCGGCCCGGTTGCCGCGCTGTTTCGATTCGACACGGAAGACGAAGCCGTGGACGCCGCGAACGACACACCGTTCGGGCTCGCCGCGTATTTCTACACGCAGGACGTGCGGCGGATCGCGCGCGTGTCCGCGCGGCTCGAAACGGGCATCGTCGGCATCAACGAGGGCGCGCTCGCGAGCGAGGCCGCGCCGTTCGGCGGCGTGAAGGAATCGGGCTACGGCCGCGAAGGCTCGCGCTACGGCCTCGACGACTACCTGTCGATCAAGTACCTGTGCCAGGGCGGGCTCGACTGAAGCCGCGCCGCTGCCCGCTCGCGCGCCCGTGACGTTAGCGATGTTAGCGACGTTCGCGGGCGCACGACACCTCGCCACGACCGCATGCGCGGGCGCGCCCGCCGGGCGCGCGGTCCGTGCGTGCCGCCGGCACGCCGGCATCCGGCCGCGCACGTTCGCCCCGCCGCGGCGGTTCATCGCGCGACAGGCCACCCTCGATTTCCGCTCGCATCTGCCGTTAACCCGGATTTGAGCCCGTCCGCGCCGTCGCGGCCGGCTTGTCACACGAGCGCGAGCATGTCCGCATCCACTTCGATCGAGAAAATTGCCGACTGGGCCGGGCGCAACCATCTGGTCATCGGCGCGCTGGGCACGCTGATGTCGCTCGCGGCGCTCGGCATCAGCGCGGCGACGCTGTGGGCGGCGCGCAGCGAAGTCGTCGCGCACGCGCACGAGACGTCCCGCAACGTCGCCGCCGTGCTGGTCAGCGAGATCGCGCGCACCGTCGAGACGTCCAACGCCGCGCTGGCCGCGCTCGCATCCAACCTCCGCAACCCGGCGATCGCGCGCATGGACGCCCGGCTGCGTCACGACGTGCTGTTCGAGCGCACGGCCGCGCAATACGTGACCGGGATGGGGGTGACCGACGCGTCCGGCCAGCTGATCGACGGATGTTGCGGCCCGTCGCACCATTGGGATTTCGGCGATCGCGACTATTTCAAGGTCCATCGCGATTCCGCGAAAGTCGGCCTCTACGTGTCGCAAGCGTATCGCGCGCGTTCGCGCAGCGGCACCGAGTCGATCGCACTGTCGCGCCGGCTCGAGCGGCCGGACCATACGTTCGACGGGATCACCGTGGTCGCCGTCGACCTCGCCTACTTCGACCGGCTGCTGTCCCGGCTGAATGTCGGGCCGCACGGCATCAGCGCGATCCTGCGCGCGGACGGCACGATCCTCGCCCGGAACCCGCCGCTGAACGATCACCAGATGGGACACCTGCGCCGCTCGAAGGCATTCGAGCGGATGGTGAGCCACGAGTCCGGCTTCTATGCGGCCCGCTCGAGCATCGACGGCACCCTGCGGCTCTACACGTACCAGCAGGTGCCCGGCACGCCGCTGATCGCCGTGGTCGCGCCCGCCGAGCGCGACGTGCTGGCCGGCATCACGCGGCTGTCGTGGACGGTCGGCGTATCGGCGTCCGTCATCGGCGCGCTGTTTTGCGCGGTCGTGTGGCTGCTCGCGTTCGCGCTGCGCGACAACCTGCGCAAGCAAACGCTGCTCACCGACCTCACGCGCACCGATCCGTTGACGGGCCTGCACAATCGCCGTGCGCTCGATGCGGCGCTCGCCGACGAATGGGAGCGGCTGCAGCGCGGCAGCGAAGGCAGCCTGTCGATCCTTTTCATCGATGCCGACCACTTCAAGCAGTACAACGACCGCTATGGCCATGCGCAAGGCGACACGGCGCTGCGCTTTCTCGCCGAATGCATCCGCGCGAACGTGCGGCGGCGCGGCGACATCGCCGCGCGCTACGGCGGCGAGGAATTCGTCGCGGTGCTGCCCGATACGGATGAAAGCGGCGCCGCGGAAGTCGCGGAGGCAATCCGGCGCGCCGTGGAACAAAACCGGCTCGTCGGCTTCCATGCGACGATTCCACCGTTCACGGTCAGCATCGGCTGCGCGACCGGTCATCGCGCACACCCGCGGTCGGTGCATGCGCTGTCGCATCAGGCGGACCTCGCGCTCTATGCAGCCAAGCGCCAGGGCAGAAACCGCGTGTGCCGCGCCGAAGCGGAATCGCTCGCTCAACCGGCATGACTGCGCCGGCTCCGATCCTGTTCGAACGCACACGCGGCGCCGTTCGAATCCGGTCGTTGCAGCACAGGTTCGACGAGGCGCTCGCTTCGCTCGCAAACGTTCAGCACCGCGAATTCACCAGATAGTGAGAATTCGGGCACATCGACCGCGACCCGAAACAAATTCTTAACGGCTGCGTCACGTTCGCCCACGACAATCCGCCATCTTCGATCATCAGGATGGAGTTTTGCATGCTTGCGTCACGGAGTCGCTTCCCGCTGCACGTCGCAGCGCTGTCGAGTGCGATCGTACTGACCGCCTGCGGCGGCGGCGACGATGTCGTCTCGTCGAACACGCCCACGGCCAACGCGGCCGTCCCGGCACCGCCGGCCGATCCGGGCTTCGTCGACAGCGCGCCCGTGCCGAGCGTGCCGGCCTTCGTCGACAACATCGCGACCAACCAGCGCGGCGACGCCCGCTACGCGACGCTGTCGACCAACGCCGCAGTACGCGTGGTGAGCCGCTTCCTCGATCTGTGGCAACCGGCGACGATGCTCGTCGATGCCGGCGTGAGCGCACCGGCCAACGGCGCGTTTCCGGCAATCTCCCCGTCGACCTGCTCGGGGCTGCCCGCCAGCGGCACGCCATGCGGCACGATCCTGAACGGCGCGGTGCTCGCAGCCAATGTCCGGTATGTGGTCGACGCAACGACCGCACGCACGCCGCAACAGGCAGACGCCGCCTACTTCGACGACCGGCGCGGCAAGGGCTACAGCGTGACCGACGGCATGGGCCCGCTCACCGGCGCGTGGCGCACGGCTGCTCAGCAAACGACCAGCATCACCAGCGTGCCGGCCGACGCGACCACCGTGCTGTACAACGACACCGGCAACAACGTCGGCGTCGGCAGCAGCACGAACGCGAGCTTCGGGAAGGTCGTCGACCTGCTCAACGAGATGGGCAACAACGCGTCGACCGAACCCGCAAAGCGCTTCTACGAATACGCGCGCCCGTACCGCTGGAGCGCGAGCGTGGTCGTCGCGCCGACCCTCGTGCCGGCGGAAAGCACGACGCCCGCGACCGACGGCGGCTTCATCAGCGGCCACGAGGCCGAAGCGATGCGCGATGCGATGACGATGGCGTGGCTCGTGCCGGAGCGGTTCCAGGAAATGGTCAGCCGCGGCCTCGAACTCGGTGAAAACCGGATTCTCGCCGGCATGCATTCGCCGCTCGACGTGATCGGCGGCCGCATGTTCGCGCTGGCCGTCAGCGCGGCGAACCTGACCGCGTACGCCAGCGACGCGCAAGGCGCGTACAGCCAGGCCCACCAGGCGCTGCAGCAACTCACGGGAACGACCGACACGACGTTTGCCGCGTTCGCGCATTCGGGCACGACGGCCACCGACCGGTTCGCCGATTACGCGACGAACAAGGCGGGATTCACGCGCCGCATGACGTTCGGCTTCGGCTCGATCGAATCGACCGATGCGCCGCCGGTCGTGCCGAAGGGCGCGGAAATCCTGCTGCAGACGCGCTTTCCGTACCTGAGCGCCGACCAGCGTCGCGTCGTGCTGAAGACGACCGAAGTGTCGTCCGGCTACCCGGTGATGGACGATGCGGAAGGCTGGGGCCGCCTGAACCTGTTCGCCGCGGCCGACGGCTACGGTACGTTCAACGGCAACGTGACCGTGTCGATGGATGCATCGCAGGGCGGCCTCAATGCGGCGGACCTGTGGCGCAACGACATCGCGGGCGCCGGCAAGCTGACGCTGCAAGGCTCCGGCACGCTGACGCTCGCGGGCAACAACAGCTACACGGGCGGCACGCAGGTCAGCGGCGGCACGCTCGCCGCGGGCTCCACGACGGCGTTCGGCAACGGCGACGTGTACGTCGGATCGGGCGGCAGCGTCCGGATTGCGACGGCGGCGCCGGTCACGATCGCGACCCGCTATACGCAGCTCGACAACACGACACTCGAACTCGATATCGACGGCAACGGCGGCGGACGCCTGCGCGTGGGCGGCCCGCTCACCGTCGCGGGCGGCACGCTGCACGTGAAGTTCGTGAACGGCTATGCGCCGAAGGCGGGCGACACCATCGCGCTGATCGACGGCGCGGCCGGCGCCGCGAAGTTCTCGACGGTGACGGTCGACGGGTTCAAGGCGACGCCGGTTTATACCGCGACGGGCGTGTCGGTCAGGTTGGCGGCGTCGTAATCGCGCGCCGCGGGTCGCGCTGCCCAGGTGCGACCCGCTTGCCATGCTGAATCGCGACCGGTCGCAGGGTAGCCGCCGCCGTCGCGAAGAAAGGCGGACAAACACCCTGTCCGACAGCCGCGCACGACCGATAGACCCGACAGCCTGATCCCGGCGATACTACGTACGAGCGCTCGCGGGTCCGCGGCAACTTCGCGCGGGTGACCCCGCCGATGCCTCGATCCGCCGCGAAATCAAGTCGTTGCAATACGGGTTTGCGGTTTTGTGCCGCGTGCGCGGCTGCCCCCGCGCGGCTGCCGGCAACGCACCGTGCCCGCCCACTGAACCCACTGCCCGCGCTCGAGCCCGCTCATGCCCATCGATACCGACTCTTCCCGCCCCGCATCCGACGTCGCCAGCATGCCTTCCGAGCCGTGGGGTACGCTGCCCGCCGGCGATCCGGTACGGCGCTACACGCTGCGCAACGCGCACGGGATGCGCGTCGTCGTCAGCGATCTCGGCGCGACGGTCGTATCGTGGCTCGCGCCTGACCGCACCGGGCGCTTCGCCGATATCGTCCTCGCCCACGACACGCCGGCCGACTATGTCGGGTCGGGCACCTACTTCGGCGCGACGGTCGGCCGCTGGGCAAACCGGATCGCGGGCGCACGCTTCACGCTCGACGGAATCGACCACGCGCTCGACCGCAACGAGAACGGCAATCTGCTGCACGGCGGCGCGAGCGGCTTTCACCGTGCGCGCTGGAACGTGATCGACGATCATGGCGGGCTGACGCTGCGGCTCGATTCGCCTGAAGGCGATGCGGGATTCCCCGGCAACGTGAGCGTACAGGTCCGCTACACGCTCGACGACGACGGCACGCTGACGATCGACTATGCGGGCGTGACCGATGCGCCCACGCCGCTGAACCTGACGAATCACAGCTACTTCAACCTGAGCGGACGCGCGGGCAGCGACGTGCGCAGCCACCTGCTGCAGATCGATGCGGACGCATTCCTCGAAGTGGACGCCGCACTGATCCCGACCGGCACGGCCGACGTGACAGGCACGCCGTTCGACTTCCGGCAGCGCGCGCCGATTGGCGCCCGCCTCGACCAGCCGCATGCGCAGCTCATGGTCGGCCGCGGCTTCGATCATTGCTATGTGCTGCGCGACCATGAACGCGGCATGCGACACGTCGCGTCGATCTACGATCCGGAGAGCGGCCGCGAGCTCGACGTGTCGACCGACCAGCGCGGGCTGCAGCTCTATACGGGCAACTATCTCGACGGCGTGGGTGCGAGCGGCGGCATGCCGTGTGTTCGGCACGCGGCGCTGTGCGTAGAGGCCGGCGGCTTTCCGAACCAGGTCAACATGGACGGGTTGCGCGAAGAAGCCATCCTCCGCCCGGGCGGAACCTATCGCCAGACGACCCGGTATCGGGTCAGCGTTCGCACATAGCGCGGCGCGCGCAGCCACCGGCCGGTCATGCGACCGGCTCCCCGCACGCTGCCCGCGATGTGCGGGTCAGCGCGCGGCGCTGACCGCCACCACCGCGCCGGCCCAGCCGGCCATGCCCTTCGTGGCGATCACGAGCGCGTCCCCAGGCCCCTGCGCGGCGACCACGCGCGCCCCGCCTTCCGCCCAGACCGCACTGCGGCCGGCCGGCGTCCAGCCCCCGGTCGCCCCGCCATGGTTCGCCATCAACACGGCCATGTCGTGATCGGCGGCGTAGCGGGTCAGCAATGCGGTGTCGTGCGCGTACCCGTTGTCCGTGATCAGTGCGCTCGCGGCGTAAAGCCTGGCGCCTGCTTGCGCCGCGCTGGCCGCGTGGCTTGCATGCGAGAAATCGGCGCAAATCGCCAGCGCGACCGCGATGCCGTCGACGATTTCCGCGGGTCCGCTTTCGCCCGCGGTGAACACGGCGTCCTCCCCTGGATGCAGGTGCTGCTTCGTGTGCACCCGAATGCCCGCCGGACCGAGCGTGAACGCGCCGATATACACCTCGCCCCCGCCGCCGAACCTGACCGGCGCACCGACGACGACGGTTACGCCAAGTCGCTGCGCATCGGCCAGCAGTGGCAGCAGTCGCGGATCCCGCGGCCCCATCGCCAGTTGCCGGCCGAGTTGCAGCTCATACCCGGTCAACGAAAGCTCCGGGAACACCAGATAGCGGACACCGTGTTTCGCAGCCGCCTGAAGAAACGCCGCATGCCGGGCGAGATTGGTTTCGATATCACCGGCGTCGGCGGTGAACTGGGCTGCGGCAATGGTGAAGGTATCCATGAGCGAAATCGGTAGGCGGTCGCGGGGTGCCCTGAAGTATCGGGATCCGGGCTGGACATCGCTACAATCCTCACTTATTGATCTATTGGATTCTGTTATGTCGCCGCGAGACATCGAGATATTTCGCGCCGTGATGACCTCGGGCACCACCGCGCGCGCGGCGCAGTTGCTGGAGATCAGCCAGCCCGCGGTCAGCCAGGCGATTCAGCGGGTCGAGGCCCATGCCACGTTGCGGTTGTTCGAGCGCGTGCGTGGAAGAATGGTCCCGACGCACGAGGCGAACGTGCTGATGACGTCGATCGAACGATACTTCGTCGGCTTCGAAACGGTCGAGCACGTGATCCGCAGCCTCGGTTCGTACCGGCACGGGCGGCTGACCGTCGCGTGCTTTCCGGCGCTGGGGAACTGCTTTCTGCCGCGCGCGATCGCCGGCGCCCGGCTGGATTCGCTCGGCATCCAGCTGTCGTTGCAGGTCATGAGCTCGCGCGAAGTCCAGCAGAAGGTGCAATCGGGCAGCGCCGATATCGGGCTGATGGCGAGCGAGATGTCGCCGTCCGGGCTCGAGCACTCGATCTTCAGTTCGCTGCCGGGTGTGATCGCGATGGCGCCCGATCACCCGCTGGCGCGCCGCACGGTCGTCACGCCGGCCGATCTTCAATCGGATCACTTCATTTCTCTGAACGCCGAGGACGTCGCACGGCAGGCGCTGGAAGCCATGCTCGCCCGCGACGGAATCACGCTGCGCAACATCGTCGAAACGCCTTACTCGATCACGGCGTGCGAGCTGGCGCGTTGCGGCGTCGGGCTGGCGTTCGTCCATCCGATCGCGGCCGTCGATTTCATTGCGCGCGGGCTCGTGATCCGGCGTCTGTCGGTGGACGTTCCGTTCCGGGACCAGGTCATTTTCCGCCCCGGCAAGCCCTTGTCCGGGCACGCGAAATTGCTGTTGAAACTGCTGCGGGTGCAGCTCGACCACGACTGCAAGCAAGTGCAGGCGGCATTGAAAAGCCGGAAGAGCGCATCCCGGTCCGGGTGAGCGGCCGGCGCAATGCATTCGGCGACCCGTATCCCGCAGGTCGCCGAAATACCCTGCTGCGATCTTCAGTCGAAAACGCACGGCGTCGAACCGCGCGCATCGTTCGCCTTCGTGAACGCCGGTCAGAACCGGTGCCGAATCCCCGCATGCACCATCATCTGCTTCGACGTCGACGACAGGTCGGCCGCCCCCGGGATATACGCCTGATCGAGCGACGAGCCGGTCGCGTCGCCGGCGATGCGCTGGTATGCGCCCATCAGATAGACGTCGGTCCGCTTCGACAGGTTGTAGTCGGCCATCAGCCCGAGCGAATGGATCTTCGGTGTCGCGCTTCCCGTGGTCGCGTCGTAACGCACGGTCGTATACACATACTGCGCACCGACGAAGAACGCCGGCGTGAACTGATACTTGCCGTTCACTTCGAAGTTCTGATACTTGATCGCAGTGACCGTGCCGCCCGCCAGCGGCCCCGTGACGGGATCGATCGTCTCGTCGCCGAACAGGTAGCCGACGTTCGCGGTCGGCCGTGTGACGTTGCTGTTCGTATACGCGAGGCCGAGCGTGGCAGGCCCGGCCGTATAGTTGATGCCCGCCCCGAAAATCCGCAGCCGCGCCGCCGTGAAGTTCGCATCCGCCCCTACCGACCCCGCGCCCGCGATCGCGCCGCCGGCGGTCGCGCCCGGGTTGTCCGCGTTCAGGAACGCCGCGCCGACGAGCAGGCCGCCCTGCTCATACTGCGCGCCGACGCTCCACTGCCGGTTGTTCGCGAAGCCGGTGTCGTTGCTGAAGCCGTACGTGCCGCCAAACGAGAAGCCGGCAAAATCCGGGCTTGCATACTTGACCGTGTTGTTCACGCGGAACGTGTTGCCGGTGTTGTCGTTGTCGAGCGGATGCGAGAACGGATAGACGCCCCAACTGCCGTTCGCGGTGGTCGGCGCGAGATAGTCGACCACCGAATCGTACTGGCGGCCGAGCGTCAGCGTGCCGAAGCGCGTGCTGCCCAATCCGACGTAGGCTTGCCGCCCGAACATGCGGCCGCCCTGCGCGAGCGTGCCGCTGTTCACGTTGAAGCCATTCTCGATCTGGAACATCGCACTGTAGCCGCCGCCGAGATCCTCGGTGCCCTTCAGCCCCCAGCGGCTGCCTTGCGCGAAGCCGCTCGCCATCTGCCACGCTCCATGGCCTCCGACGTTGTTCGTGTAATCGATACCAGCATCGACCAACCCGTAAAGCGTGACGCTGCTTTGCGCAAAGGCCGGCATCGCACAAAGTGCCGGCATCGCGACGACAAACAATCTCCAGTTCATTCGCTTTCCTTATTGATATATTCAGCGCTATCACCCGATGCGCCATCGTGCCGCTTACTTAGCGCCGTAGATGTCGAAGTCGAAGTACTTGCGGTTGATCCGTTGATACGTGCCGTTCGCGAGGATCGTCGCCAGCGCGCGGTTGAACGCGTCGCGCAGGTCGGTATCCTGCTTGCGCAAGCCGAGGCCGTCGCCCTGCCCGAAGTACTTCGCGTCGTCGATCGCCGCGCCGACGAACGTGAAGTCCTTGCCCTGCGGCTTCTTCAGGAAGCCGTCGCTGGCCGCGATCGATGCCTGGAACGCCGCGTCGAGCCGCCCGGTCACGAGGTCGGCATACACCTGGTCCTGGTTCTGGTACGACTCGATCTGCACGCCGGCCGGCTGCCAGTTCGCGATCGCATAGTCGGCCTGCGCGGAGCCCTGCTCGACGCCAACGCGCTTGCCCTTCAGCGCCGCGGCCGTCGGCAGCAGCGGCGAACCCTTGCGCGCGATCAGCCGGGCCGGCGCATTCGAGATCCGGTTCGTGAACGCGATCTGCTGCATCCGCTTCGGCGTGATCGTCATCGACGACGCGATCACGTCGAACTTGCGCGCGAGCAGCCCCGGAATCATCCCGTCGAAGCTCGACTCGACCCACACGCAACGCGCACGCAGCTCCGCACACAACGCGTTCGTGATGTCGATCCCGAAGCCCGTCAGCGTGCCGTCGGGCTGCTTGTATTCGAGCGGCGGATACGTCGGATCGACCGCGAGGCGGATCTCCTTGCCCGTCCAGTCGCCCGCATGCGCGGCTCCTGCCATCGTCGTTGCCGTCAGCGCCACCGCGAGCGCCGCCATCCACTGTTTCATTGCCCGTCTCCTTTTGTTTCCGTCGTTGAAGATGATTCGAAAGCGTTTGTCCGGTTCACGCGAGATAGCGCTCCGCGAGCGCGATCCAATAACTCGCGCCGGTCGCGAGGCATGCGTCGTTGAAGTCGTAGCCGGGATTGTGCAGCCCGCAGCCGGCCGCACCGTCGCCGTTGCCGATCGACAGGTAGCTGCCCGGGCACGCGTCCAGCATGAACGCGAAATCCTCGCTCGCCGCGATCGGCCGTAAGTGCGCGATCAGCGCGTCGTCGCCGCCCCATTCCCGCGCCACATCTCGCGCGAACGCGGTTTGCGCCGCATGATTGACGAGCACCGGATAGCCGTGGCGATAGTCGATCTCGGCCGTCGCGCCATAGCTTTCCGCCTGGCCGTGCACGATCGCGCGAATGCGCCGTTCGAGCAGCGCGCGCACGTCCGGCGACAGCGCCCGCACGCTCAGTTCGAGATCGGCATGCGGCGCAATCACGTTCGATGCGGTGCCCGCGTGGATCGAGCCGGTCGTGACGATCGCGAGTTCCTGCGGATTCACGTTGCGCGACACGACCGTCTGCAACGCCATCACGATCGACGCGCACACGACCACCGGATCGATCGTCGTGTGCGGGGCCGCGCCGTGACCGCCTTGCCCCGTGACGCGCACCCGCACCTCGTCGGCCGACGCCATCGCCGGGCCGTCGCAGAAGCCGAGCACGCCGGCCGGCAACCCCGGCACGTTGTGCATCGCGAACACGGCATCGCACGGGAACTGCGCGAACAGCCCGTCGTCGATCATCCGCTTCGCGCCGCCTAGCCCTTCCTCCGCCGGCTGGAAAATCAGGTTCAGCGTGCCGCTGAAGCGCCCGCGTTCGGCAAGGCAACGGGCGGCGGCGAGCAGCATCGCCGTATGGCCGTCGTGGCCGCACGCGTGCATCACGCCGTCGTGCCGGCTCGCATGCGGCAGCCCGGTCGTCTCGCGGATCGGCAGCGCGTCCATGTCCGCGCGCAGCCCGAGCCGCTTGCCGGCGCCGCGCGTGAGCGTGCCGACCACGCCGGTGCCGCCGAGGCCGCGCGTCACCCGATAACCCCACGTTGTCAGGCAGTCGGCGACGAGCCCGCTCGTCGCGTGTTCGTCGAAGCCGAGCTCCGGATGCGCGTGCAGCCGGCGGCGCAGCGCGATCATCTCCGTCTCGATGGCCGCCATTTCTGGCGCAATGCGTTCTCGGTCCAACCCCGATACTCCTCGATGCGTTCCGGTTTGCCGATTGCCGAATGGCAGATCGTGTCGGGATCGTATGCAGCGAAAATGCCGGCGAACAGCCGCAGTTTCGTTATGATGACAACCTTTCGTTGTCGGGTTTCGTCCCGTTTCACACCATGAGCACGATCAAGCTGCATCAGTTGCAGGCACTCGTCGCGAGCGCGGAGGCCGGCAGCATCCGCGGTGCCGCGCGCACGCTCGGGCTGTCGCAGGCGGCCGTCACGCGCGCGCTGCGCGAGCTGGAGGCGAGCGAGCGCCTGCCGCTGCTGGTGCGCGCGCCGGAAGGCATCGGCTTCACCGAATACGGCAAAACGCTGCTCACGCACGCGAAGCTCGTGCTCAAGCAGCTCGAGCACGCGCAGAGCGATCTGGAACGGATGCGCGGCCGCGTCGAGGGGCGGTTGAGCGTCGGCGTCACGCCGTGGCTCACGATGACGTTTCTCGCGGAAACCGTGCAGCGGTTTCGCGAGCGGATGCCCGACGTGCGCCTCGAACTCTACGAGGCGCTGATGGCCGTCGCGCAACCGCTGCTGCGCGACGGCAGCATGGATTTCGCGCTCGGCCACGTGCAGCCGGGCAGCAGCGCGCAGGAATTCGCGTTCGAGCCGCTGCTGCGCTACGACACGTCGGTGATGGTGCGCGCCGGGCACCCGCACGAGCGCGCGAAGTCGGTGCACGCGCTGCTCGATTGCGACTGGGTGCTGAATTCGTCCGCCGACGGCCAGGCCGCGCTCGTCGACTACCTGTTCACGCGCCACGGCGCGCAGATCGACGAACGGCGCATCGTGCGCGCGCAGTCGGTCGCGATACTGCAGACGATGCTCGAACAGGCCGGCATGTGCACGTGGTGCCCGACGATCCTCGCGGCGGTGCGGCCGTTCGGCGAGCGGATGCGTGTGCTGCCGCTGAAGGAGACGTTCGAGCCGAGCGAACTCGGGATCGTCACGCGCCGCAGCAGCACGCTCGGCGACGCGGCACGCTGCTTCATCGACTGCCTGCTGCAGGTGATCCGGCGGCATGCACGCTCGGCGCGCGGCGAGGATCTGGCGCTGTTCCGCACGCTCGAGCTGTTGATCTGACGGCGCAGGGCGCAGGGAACAGCGACGCCGCCGCCGAAACCGCGCATCGATTGCCGACCGAGCCCCTTCTCCTTCCTGGTCGGCTCACGCCGAGCCGCCCCGGGAACGCCCCCGTATACCTCCGCGCCGCCTTGTTCTATACTACCCCCCAGTATCCGGAAGCCACGACACCATGCCGCATTCCCCCGAAGAAAAGAAACGCGTCCTGACCCGCGTGCGCCGCGTTCGCGGGCAACTGAACGCGCTCGAGCAGGCGCTCGAGGAGGGCGCTGACTGCGGCCCGGTCCTGCAGCAACTGGCCGCCATCCGCGGCGCGATCAACGGTGTCATGGCCAACGTGCTGGAAAGTCACTTGCGCGAGGAGTTCACCCAACTCGCGGACGCCCCGCGGCCCGCTTCCGGATCGATCGACGAAATCGTCACGCTCGTTCGGTCCTACTTACGTTGACCGAGGCGGAATCGTCGACGTAGCGCTCCATTCGGTATTTTTTTAACAGGATTGCCATGAAATCACGTGCTGCTGTTGCGTTTGAGGCGGGTAAACCGCTGCAGATCGTCGAGATCGATGTCGAGCCGCCCCGCAAGGGCGAAGTGCTGATCAAGATCACCCATACGGGCGTCTGTCACACCGACGCCTTCACGCTGTCGGGCGACGATCCGGAAGGACTCTTTCCCGCCGTGCTGGGCCATGAAGGCGCCGGCATCGTCGTGGAAGTCGGTGAAGGCGTGACCAGCGTGAAACCCGGCGACCACGTCATTCCGCTGTACACCGCCGAATGCGGCGAGTGCCTGTTCTGCAAGAGCGGCAAGACCAACCTGTGCGTGTCGGTGCGCGCCACGCAGGGCAAGGGCGTGATGCCCGACGGCACCACGCGTTTCAGCTACAACGGCCAGCCGGTCTATCACTACATGGGCTGTTCGACGTTCAGCGAATACACCGTCGTCGCCGAAGTCTCGCTCGCGAAGATCAACCCGGACGCGAACCCGGAGCAGGTCTGCCTGCTGGGCTGCGGCGTCACGACCGGCCTCGGCGCGGTGAAGAACACCGCCAAGGTTCAGCCGGGCGATTCGGTGGCCGTGTTCGGCCTGGGCGGCATCGGCCTCGCCGTGATCCAGGGTGCGAAGCTCGCGAAGGCCGGCCGCATCATCGCGATCGACACCAACCCCGGCAAGTTCGACCTCGCACGCGTGTTCGGCGCTACCGACTGCGTGAACCCCAAGGACCATCAGGAGCCGATCCAGCAAGTCATCGTCGGGATGACCGGCTGGGGCGTCGACCACAGCTTCGAGTGCATCGGCAACGTGAACGTGATGCGCGCCGCGCTCGAATGCGCGCACCGCGGCTGGGGTCAATCGGTCGTCATCGGCGTCGCGGGCGCCGGCCAGGAAATCTCGACGCGTCCGTTCCAGCTCGTCACCGGCCGCCGCTGGCTCGGTACCGCGTTCGGCGGCGTCAAGGGCCGTTCCGAATTGCCGGGCATGGTCGAGGACGCGATGGCCGGCACGATCCAGCTCGCACCGTTCGTCACGCACACGAAGCCGCTCACCGGCATCAACGAAGCGTTCGACCTGATGCACGAAGGCAAGTCCATCCGGACCGTCGTGCATTTCTGAAACACGCGCAACGAGGCCGGCCCGGTCGCGGCAACCGGTCATCTTGCGTGACGCCGCCGGCAAGCCATCGCGCTTGCCGGCGGCGATGCATTTCCGGGCCACCATCCTCACTCGCGCCAGCAGTAGTCATCGTCGTGTCGCACCACGCACCCGCTCACCCGCCTCGATCTGACCCGATCTGACCCGCGCCGCCTGGGTCGTCAGTCCCGACGACCATCCGCACAGCGCACCGTGGGCGCGAGAAACGCGACGCTCCGGCTCGCCCGCCGACGCATCGGGCGTAGCCACGCCTTCAACGCGCGAGCCTGCGTCGGCGTTGCTGCCTTCAGTTGCGCACGCGCCGCATTCTCAGCGTCGCCGACGGCGATTCCCCGAACGCGCGCTTGTACTCGATCGCGAACCGCCCGAGGTGCGCGAACCCCCATTTCAGTGCGACGTCCGTCACCGACGCGAGCCCCGGCGTCGCGTCGTCGCGCAGTTCGTCGCGCACACGTTGCAGCCGCAACTGGCGCACGAACGCCATTGGCGTGATGCCGTGACGGTTGCGAAACCCCGCGAACAGCGTGCTCGGGCTGACGCCGGCGAGTTCGGCGAGCCGTTCGATCGTCAGCGGTTCGTCGAGATGCGCGCGGACATACTCCTCGACGCGCCGCACATAGAACGGCGCGAGCGGTGCCGGCGCGGGGCGCGTGCCGTTGCGCGCGGTGTTCGGATGGCCATACAGCAACAGGTTCAGCAGCGTCGATTCGAGCTGCTCGAACGCGAGCGGATGACGCAGCGGATGCCCGTCGGTTGCGATCGCATCGGCCAGCATCGGCAGCATTTGCGCGAGACACGCGCCCTGCGGCGAAGACAAGCTGAATGCCGGCTCGAACTCCACCGGCACGCGCCGGTCGTCGCCGAAATGCCGCTGCGCATGCCGCTCCATCACCTCGCGCTCGATGCGCAGGATCGCTTGCGGGCACGCTTCGCCCCACCGCATCCGCAGCGACAGCGTCGGTGACAGCAGCGACGCCGTGTCGGGCGACGATACGAAGCGCGTCGCGCCACACTCGATCTCCGCATCGCCGCGCAGCGGCATCTGCAACAGGTAGAAATGCTCGAGCGGCCCGGGTTCGATCGACACCTCGCCGCCATAGTCGAGCAGATTCAACGACAGATTGCCCCAGCGCGCGTGGTGCATGCGGCTGCGCAGCCCGCGCGAATCGCCGGTCAGCGTGAGTCGATGCGGCTTGAACACATCCGCCACGCGCGCGCGCACCTCGTCGAGAT
Source organism: Burkholderia sp. WTPI3 (assembly GCF_021483755.1). Lineage (NCBI taxonomy): Bacteria > Pseudomonadati > Pseudomonadota > Betaproteobacteria > Burkholderiales > Burkholderiaceae > Burkholderia > Burkholderia sp. WTPI3. The sequence goes on from NZ_JAGIXF010000051.1 coordinate 42,515, forward strand.
CGTTCGACTGCAGCAGCAGCGTGTCGCGATTGAAACAGGTGGCCTCGCCCAGCCAGCCCGTTCCGGAAAATTGCCCCATCGATGTTCTCCCGTCGTGCTCGATCGCACTTGCGCTGTGCACGCATTCCCGCTTCCCGGGAATCCGGTCGCACGATCCGGATAGCGTCCGGAGTATCCGGACAGTCCGCTTCGTTACACTACGCAAGCCCCGCGTACCTGATGCAAGAAGCGGACCGTTCGCGCATCGTAGAAAACTGTGCGGGACTTCCGCATCCGCACATACCCGCAGTGCGCCGCGTTCCGGCCCCGACGCGACGGGCCGATCCGCAGGTTTCCGGAATTCGCGGATACCGGCCGAAGAAAGCGGATAGAAGCGCGCGTTTCGTCCGCCAATACTGGGCCCATGCAAGCCACGAACAGAATGGAGGGACACTTGAAAGGACATCACATCGAGATCGCATCGCCGGACGGCGGCACGTTTCGCGCCTACCTGAGCGTACCGGCCGCCGGCAAAGGGCCCGGCATCGTGCTGTGCCACGAGATTTTCGGCGCGAACGCGACGATGCGGGACGTGGCCGACTATTACGCGGAAGAAGGCTACACGGTGCTCGTGCCCGACCTGTTCTGGCGTCAGTCCCCCGGCATCGAGCTGGGCGACTCCGCCGCCGACTTCGAGCGCGCGATGGCGCTGTATCGCGAGTACGACGAAAACAAGGGGGTCGAGGACATCGGGGCGGCGCTCGCCGTGCTCACGCAACGCCCGGAATGCACCGGCCAGGCCGGCGTGCTCGGCTACTGCCTCGGCGGCAAGCTCGCGTACCTGGCCGCGTGCCGGCTGCCGGGCGTGGCCGCGGCGGTCAGCTATTACGGCGTCGGGATCGAGCACGCACTCGACGAAGCATCGCACCTGCGCGGGCGGCTCGTGCTGCAGATCGCCGCGCAGGACCGCTTCTGCCCGCCCGACGCACAGCAGCGCATCGTCGCCGCGCTGTCCGGCCGCGACGGCGTCGACGTGCATGTTTATCTAGGCGTCGACCACGCATTCGCGCGCATCGGCGGCGATCATTTCGACAAGGCGGCCTCGGTAATGGCGCACCAGCGCGCGATTGCCGCATTCCGCACGGCGCTCGGCCCGCACTACGACCTGTCCACACTGTGGGAAGAACACCTGCGGCACGAATTCGACACGCGCAACGTGGACGCGACGATGGCCACGATGGTCGCGCAACCTTACGTGAACCATATCCCGACGCTGACGGGCGGTGTCGGCTACGACGAACTCAAGCGCTTCTATACGCATCACTTCGTGCACGCGAATCCGCCCGACACGACGATCACGCCGATCTCGCGCACGGTCGGCGCGAGCCAGATCGTCGACGAACTGCTGTTCTGCTTCACTCACACGACCGAGATCGACTGGATGCTGCCCGGCGTCGCGCCGACCGGCAAGCGCGTCGAGATCCCGCTCGTCGCGATCGTCAAGTTCCGCGGCGACAAGCTCTATCACGAACACATCTACTGGGATCAGGCGAGCGTGCTCGTGCAGATCGGCCTGCTCGACGCGGCCGGCCTGCCCGTCGCCGGCGTCGAAACGGCGCGCAAGCTGCTCGATGAAACCGTGCCGTCGAACGGGCTGATGAGCCGCTGGCACGACAGCGCGCAGTCGCCCGACGCAGGCTGAACACGCACCGCCCTTGCCCACCGACACTCAAGCATCAGGAGACACCCCATGACAGCCCTTGCAGGCAAAGTCGCCATCGTCACCGGCGGCGCCACGCTGATCGGCGCCGCCGTCGCGCAGGACCTGAGCCGCGCCGGCGCGTGCGTCGCGATCCTCGATCTCGATGCGCGGAACGGCGCGCGCGTCGCCGATTCGCTCGGCGAACGCGGGATGTTCATCGCGACCGACATCACCGACGACCGTGCGATCGAACGCGCGGTATCGGCCGTCGCCGAGCGCTTCGGCGCGGTCGACCTGCTGATCAACCTCGCATGCAGCTACGTCGACAACGGCATCCAGGCCACCCGCAACGACTGGCTCGCCGCGATGGATGTCAACGTCGTCTCGGCGGCGATGATGGCGAAGGCCGTGCATCCGTACCTGACGCGCCGCGGCGGCGGCGCCATCGTGAACTTCAGCTCGATCTCGGCGCAATGCGCGCAAACCGGCCGCTGGCTGTACCCGACGTCGAAGGCCGCGATGCGCCAGCTCACGCGCAGCATGGCGATGGATCTGGCCGCCGACCGCATTCGCGTGAACTCGGTGTCGCCGGGATGGACGTGGTCGCGCGTGATGGACGAGATGACGCACGGCGACCGCGCGAAAACCGATCGCGTGGCGGCGCCGTTTCATCTGCTCGGGCGCGTCGGCGACCCGTCGGAAGTCGCGCAGGTCGTCACGTTCCTGTGCAGCGACGCGGCGAGCTTCGTGACCGGCGCCGACTATGCGGTGGACGGCGGTTACTCCGCGATGGGCCCCGAGCAGGCCGTGCCGGCGATTCCGCGGCTGACGGAATAACCGCCAGCCACGTCTCCCGGCTCACGTTCCGCCTCATGTAATTCGTTCTACCAAGGATTTTCATCATGAAACGCATCGCCATCGTCGGTGCAGGCCAGTCCGGCCTGCAACTCGCCTTCACGCTGCTCGACCACGGCTATCACGTCACGCTCGCGACCAATCGCGACGCCGGGCAGATCCGTGCCGGCAAGGTCATGTCGAGCCAGTGCATGTTCCATACCGCGTTGCAGATCGAGCGCGACCTCGGCCTGAACGAATGGGAAGAAGCGTGCCCGTCCGTCGACGGCATCGGCATCGCGGTGCCGCATCCGGACGGCAACGGCCGCAAGGCGATCGACTGGTCGTCGCGCCTGACCCGCTACGCGCAGTCCGTCGACCAGCGCGTGAAAATGGCCGACTGGCTCGACGCCATCGGGCGTCGCGGCGCGGACGTGCGCATCTGCGACGTCGGCGTGCCCGAGCTCGAGGAGCTGGCGCACAGCCACGATCTCGTGCTGCTCGCCGCGGGCAAGGGCGAGATCGTCAACCTGCTCGGCCGCGACGACGCGCGCAGTGCGTTCGACCGCCCGCAGCGCGCGCTGGCCCTCACCTACGTGAAGGGCATGACGCCGAGCCAGCCGTATTCGCGCGTGCGCTTCAACCTGCTGCCGGGCATCGGCGAATACTTCGTGTTCCCCGCGCTGACCACGACCGGCCCGTGCGAGATCATGGTGTTCGAAGGCATCCCCGGCGGCCCGCTCGACTGCTGGGCCGACGTGAAGACGCCCGAGCAGCATCTCGACCGGAGCCTGTCGTTCCTGCAGCAGTACGTGCCGTGGGAATTCGAGCGCTGCCGCGATGTCGAGCTCACCGACCCGAACGGCACGCTGTCCGGGCGCTTCACGCCGACCGTGCGCAAGCCGTTCTTCCGCCTGCCGTCGGGCCGCACCGTGTTCGGCATGGCCGATGCGGTGGTCGTCAACGATCCGATCACCGGCCAGGGTTCGAACAATGCGGCCAAGTGCGCGAAGGTGTATGGCGACGCGATCCTCGCGCGCGAGACGGCGCCGTTCGACGAAGGCTGGATGCACGAGACGTTCGAACGCTACTGGGCCTATGCGCAGCACGTCGTGCGCTGGACCAACTCGCTGCTGACTCCGCCGCCGCCGCACGTGCTCGAACTGCTCGGCGCGGCCGGCCAGTTGCCGTCGCTCGCCCGGACGATCGTCGACGGCTTCGACGATCCGCGCCAATTCTCGCCGTGGTGGTTCGATCCGTCTGCCTGCGCCGCGCTGATCGGCGAACACGCTGCACGTTCGGAGCCGGCGCGATGATGACGACCGCTTCCGGCCATCCCGCCATCGACCCGACGCAATTGCGGGCCGCCTTCGGGCAGTTCCCGACCGGTGTCACCGTGATCACCACGCGCGCCGCCGACGGGCGCAAGGTCGGCCTCACCGCCAACTCGTTCTCGTCGCTGTCGCTCGACCCGCCGCTCGTGCTGTGGAGCCTGCGCAAGCTCGCGCCGAGCCGCCCGGATTTCGTGGCGGCCACGCACTTCGCGATCAACGTTCTCGCGCACGACCAGATCGAGCTGTCGCGCCGCTTCGCGACCCCGAGCGCCGACAAGTTCGACGGCGTGCCGCACGTGGACGCGGATTCGGGCGGCGTACCGTGCCTCGACGGCGCAAGCGCGCGCTTCGTGTGCCGTCACGTCGGCCATTACGAAGGCGGCGATCACCTGCTGTTTATCGGCCAGATCGAGCAGCTCGACGTGCTTCGCAAGCCGCCGCTCGTATTCCATGCGGGCCAGTATCGGACGATCTCGGATCATCCCGGTCTTTAACGCATCATTTGATTAGTCCTACAAATAAATACTCAGGAGGTGGTGATGAAAAAATGCGGCTCTCGCCTGCTCGCGATCGCGGGCCTCGTGTTCGCCGGCGTCGCGGGTCACACCCCGGCCCATGCGACCGACCTGCCATCGGTCAACCTGGGGATGACGAGTTTTCTCGACGGGATGCCGCCGGCCGGCTCCGGCTGGTATGGCACGCAGTACTTCGAGTACTACACGGCCGGCCGCGTCAACGACAACGCGGGCAACAAGGTCGGGCTGCCGAAGCAGGACATCAACCTGTTCGCGGGGCTGAGCCAGCTCGTCTACCAGTCACCGCTGACGTTCCGCGGCATGCATCCGGGGCTCGACGTGATCCTGCCGTGGGTGGCGTCCGTGCATACCAACGACGGGATCGGCGACATCGCGCTGAATTCGCGTGCCGGGCTCGGCGACCTGCTGGTCGGCCCGTTCATCCAGTTCGATCCGGTCATGGGCGCGCAGGGGCCGCGCTTTGCGCAGCGCGTGGAGTTCCAGTTCATCGCGCCGACCGGCGCCTACGATCCGGCGCGCGCGATCAATCCGGGCAGTCATTTCTGGTCGTTCGATCCGTATTGGGCCGCGACGTTCTGGGTCACGCCGAAGTGGACCGTGTCATGGCGGCTGCACTATCTGTGGAATGCGACCAACCATGAACCGGCAAGCGCGCTCGGGTCCGACGTGACGTCGACGCAGCCCGGCCAGGCCGTGCATGCGAACTTCGCGACCGAGTATGAGGTGCGGCCCGGCTTGCGGCTGGGGCTCAACGGCTACTGGCTGCGCCAGACCACCGACATGAAGGCGAACGGGCAGGACGTATCCGGCACGCGGGAAGCCGTGCTCGCGATCGGGCCCGGCGCGATGTACAGCTTCTCGCCGCAGGATCACCTGCTGTTCAACGCGTATTTCGAGGTCTATGCGCGCAACCGGCCGCAGGGCACGCGGATGGTGCTGCGCTATGTGCATCACTTTCAGTGACGCGCGAACCCGGACTCCCCGGCCGGGTTCGTCTGACGAAGGAGACGCATCCCTTCGGCGCGCGGATGCGTGGGTCGTGTTCAGGTACACGGACACGACAGGCCATTCAGGGTTAGCAGTAGGGGGCCACCCGTGCGGGCAGTGGACTACGGCTGTATCCAGGGTCGACCATGGGTCCGGGTTGCATTGACGCCGCTATGATCGACCTGTCTCGCGACGTCGCCCGGGGGAAGGAATGTCCCATGAAGACACTGACCGTGCCGACCGGTCGTTGCATCGAGGCGGCACGGAAATTCGTTTCGCTCGGCTCAATGTGTAATGTTGACGAAAGTCGGCAGCAGCACGCGATACACGTGAATCAACGCCGGCCCCATCAGCACGCCCATCAGCGCGGGAAAGATGCAGAAAATCAGCGGAAACAGCAGCTTCAGCGCGATCTTCGCCGCGCGCTCCTCGGCACGCATCCGCCGCCGCGTGCGCAGCATGTCGGACAGCACGCGCAGCGATTCGCTGATGCTCGTCCCGAAACGGTCCGCCTGGATCAGCATCGCGCAGAACGATTCGATATCCTCCACGCCGGTCCGCAACGCGAGATTGCGCAGCGCCGCCTCCTTCGTGAACCCGGACCGCATCTCGAGCAGCAGCAGGTCTAACTCGCTCGCGACTACCTCGCTGCGAAAGCGCAGTTCGTCGCTGACCTTCATCAAGGCCGCATCGAGCCCGAGCCCCGCTTCAACGCACACGGTGAGCAGGTCGAGCGCGTCGGGGAAATCCTCGAAGATCGTCCGCTGACGCGCCGCGATCCGCCGCGCGAGGATCACGTTCGGCAGGTAGTAGCCGATCCCGGCCTGCGCGATCAGGATGAACGACAGCAGCATCCGCTCTTCCGCGAGCCGCGTCGTGATCACCGACAGCAGCGCGGCGCACGGCAGCGCGAGCGCGAGCAGGGTCTTCGCGGTGAAGTAAAGTGCCGCGGCACTCGGGTCGCGCCATCCGGCATTCATCAGCCGGATGCGCAGCGGCGAAGTCTCCCAGCCGTCCTGCGGCACCGACAGCCGCGAGATCGGCTTCGACATCTCGACCAGCTTCGTCACCCAGTGCGGGGCCTGCTCGCCGCCGTCGGCGATGCCGATACCCGCGCTCGCACCGCCGGCCTGCTGGATCCGGCGCTCCATGTTGCGCGGCGCGAACAGCAGCATCGCGACGAACGCACCGCCGGTCACGAAGATGAACAGGCCGACCAACATCACGGTCTCTACTACGCTCAGGTTTTGCATGACAGCCTCAAAACGGTTCGTGAAGCCTGTGACGCGCGTCAGACGCGAATCCGCACGATGCGGCGAATCCAGAACAGACCGAAGATCATCGACACCAGCATCGAGCCGACCATCTTGATCCCCGCCGGATCCTCCCAGAGCACGGACAGAAACTCCCGGTTCAGCAGCGCCATCATGGCCGCGGCGCCGAACGGCAGCAGCCCGAGAATCCATGCGGACAGCCGCCCTTCCGCCGACAGCACGCGGACCTTGTCGAACAGCTTGAAGCGCTCGCGGATCAGCGACGCGATGCTGTCGAGCAGTTCGGCGAGGTTGCCGCCCGTCTCGCGCTGGATCAGCACGGCAATCACGAAGTAGCGCAGGTCGTGCGCCGGCACGCGTGTCGCGAGGTTCATCAACGCATCGTGCAACGACACGCCATAGTTGATCTCGTCGAACGTGATCCGGAACTCGCCGCCCATCGGATCAGGAAACTCCTCGCCGACCATGCCGAGCGCGCTCGTGAACGAATGGCCTGAGCGCAGCGCGCGCGCGATCATGTCGCAGATATCGGGCAATTGCCGCTGGAGCTTGCGCATCCGTCGATTGCGATACCGCATCACGTACAGCATCGGCGGGCACGCGCACAGCAACGCAATCGGCAACACGGCGAAGAGCGGCAGCACGGTGAAGCTCAGTACGAGCGTCGCCGTCACCGCAAAAACCGCGCCGAGCACGACCAGCTTCGCGACCGTCCAGTCGAGGCCCGACTGCTGCAGCGTCAGGTCGAGCGCATGCACGCGCGGCACACGCAGCAGCAGCCGGTCGAACGGCTTCGACTCGTCGAGCATCCGCTTCTTCAGGATCGACATCCGCTGCTGCTGCACGTTGCCGCCGGCCGACATCGCGCGCAGGCGCGACTCGATCCGCCGCGCGGCCATCCCGTGCCGCGCGTTCCACCATTGATAGATGCCTTCGATCGCGAGCACCACCGCGATGAAGGTCAGAATCACAAATCCGTAAAAGATCGCGCCCATGAAGCCTCCCCGGGAATCAGACGGCGGCCGCTCGTCAGTTCGTCTCGTAGCGCTGCGACGGGTCGTACAGCGAGTCCGGCAGGTTGATGCCGAAGGCCTGCAGCCGCTCGACGAATTTCGGCCGCACACCGGTCGCGCAGAAGTGGCCGCGCACCGTGCCGTCGCGGTCCACGCCGGTGCGCTTGAACGTAAAGATCTCCTGCATGTTGATGACGTCGCCCTCCATCCCGGTCAGCTCCTGGATGCTGACGATCTTGCGCTTGCCGTCGGTGAGCCGCGCGGCCTGCACGACGACCGAGATCGCCGAGGCGATCTGCTGGCGCATCGTCTTCGGCGGCAGCGCCAGCCCGGCGACACTGATCATGTTCTCGAGCCGCGTGAGCGCATCGCGCGGCGTATTCGCGTGAATGGTCGCGAGCGATCCCTCGTGACCGGTGTTCATCGCGTTGAGCATGTCGAGCGCTTCGGCGCCGCGCACTTCGCCGAGGATGATCCGGTCCGGCCGCATCCGCAGCGCGTTGCGCACGAGCGTGCGCTGCGTGATCTCGCCCTTGCCCTCGATGTTGGGCGGACGCGTTTCGAGACGCAGCACGTGCGGCTGCTGCAGCTGCAGTTCGGCCGCGTCCTCGATCGTCACGATCCGCTCGTTTTTCGGGATGAAACCGGACAGGATGTTGAGCAGCGTCGTCTTGCCGCTGCCGGTGCCGCCCGACACGAGCACGTTCACCTTCGCGTGCGACAGCGCATCGAGCAACTCCGCCATCGGCGGCGTCAGACTCTTGAATCGCACCAGATCGTCCATCTTCAGCGGGTTGACCGCGAAGCGGCGAATCGACATCAGCGGCCCGTCGATCGCCGACGGCGGAATGATCGCGTTCACGCGCGAGCCGTCGGGCAGCCGCGCATCGACCATCGGGCTCGATTCGTCGATGCGGCGCCCGACGCGCGACACGATCTTCTCGATCACCTTCATCAGATGCGCGTCGTCATAGAACGTCACGTCGGTCAGCTCGAGCTGGCCGCAGCGCTCGACGTAGACCTGCCGGTACGTGTTCACGAGGATGTCCGAGATGCCAGGGTCGCGCAGCAACGTTTCGAGCGGACCGAAGCCGAACATCTCGTCGTACACGTCGATCGCGAGCTGGCGCCGTTCGATGTCGTTCGCGGGCATCCGCTCGTCGTCGAGGATGCGCGAGATCAGCGTGGCGATTTCCTGCCGGACCTGATCCTGCGGCAGCCGCGACAGACGCTCCAGCTCGACGCGCTCGAGCACGGCCAGGTGAATCTCGCGGCGCAGCTTCTGGTACACGTCGCGTACCGACGAATGGGGCGACGCCGGCTCGCCGGCTGCCGACTGCGGCTGCGCCCGGTACAAGGACATCTGTTCGCGCAATGACATGATGGTTTCCCCGAGAAATTCACATGGACTTGAGCTTCGGCGCGGCCTTGCGGCCGAACAGCCGGGACATCAACGGTTCGCTGCTGGCCGCGTCGTGCCCCGCGCGCATATCGCCGTCGACGATCCGCTTCGCGCAGCCCTGCAGCGCCCGTGCGACCGCGGCGCTGCGCGCGACGCGCGACAACGGATAGCCCTGGTCGATCGCTTCGCGCACGGTGTCGGCATCGTCGGGAATCGTGCAGGCCGCCTGCAGGCCGAGCACCTCCTCCAGCGCGGTGCGGGTCCGCTCGCTTGCGCGCGTCGCGCGGTTCACAACGAGCCGCAACTGGTCGGTCGAGTAGCCGAGCGACACGAGGATCTCGAGCAGCCGGCGCCCCGCGCGCACGTGCGGCATCGCCGGCTGCAGCACGAGATAAATCTCGTCGCTGCGGTCCAGCGCGACTATCGACAGCGGATTGATGCTGACGCCGGTGTCGAAGATCACGAAGTCGTAGCGCGGCGCGGCGACGCCGAGGATCCATTCGAGCGCGTCCTCGCGCATCTCGGCGGCCTTCACCGGGTCGCCCGCGCCGGCGAGCACGTGGAAGGTCGGCGTGACGTGCGCGACGCTCGCATCGAGAAACGCGCCGTCGAGCCGTTCGATCTGCGTGCAGAGCTGCGGCAGCGTCGACGGCGGCGTTTCGTCGCTGACGAGGAACGCGGCATCGGCGAACTGCTGGTTCAGATCGATCAGCAACACGCGGCGCTTGAAGCCTTCGGCGATCTCGTACGCCACGTTGCTCGCGGTGAAGCTCGTTCCCGCGCCGCCCTTGCACGACATGAACGACACGATCCGCGTGTCCGCGGTGTCGCGCCGCGTGCTTTGCGCGCCGGCGCGCTCGAGCGAACGGGCGAGCGCTGCCGGATCGAGCGGCCACTGCAGCACGTCGCGCGTGCCGGCCCGCATTGCGTCCAGCAACATGTGCGGCGACGCATCGGCCGTCACGAGGATGCCGGTCAGGCCCGGATGCAGCCGGCAGATCCGCTCGATCGCGGACAGCTCGGTCGCATCGATCGTCGCGCAATCGATCAGCAGGATGTCGAATGCGTCGAGCCCGTCCGTACGATGCTCGATCTGCGACGGGCGCCCGGCCGCGCGGGTCACCCGATAGCGGCCGCTGTCGGCGACGAGGCGCGCGATCTGGGTAAGCCGCGCCGTGTCGTCGGAAGCTACGAGGATGTTGATCATGACGTGTGCCTCGTCGGTTCGATTATTGACAGGCGCTGCCGCCCGTCGAGGAATAGAGGCTTTCCCGCGGCGGCGTCGTGGTGAAGGGCGGCGATCCCGTCCGCTTCGGCAACGGTCAGGCCGATGGCCGACGTCAGGTCATGCGCGGCGGACAGCGCGCACGCGTCGGCGCTGTTTTGCGGTTCGCTGCGCGTGACATACAGCTTGCCGCGGTCCAGCGCGAGACCGACGATGATCGCGACGGCACCGCGCCGACGGTGCAAACCGCGACGCGTGAGGTTCGGACGACGGACTGCGCTGGACATGACGTTCTCCCTGAGCGTGCTGTCGTTATTCGGCAGCCTTGCCGATGCCGATCACGAAGGTGTTGCCTTTCGGTTCGAGCTGCTTGAACGACTTGTCGTAGTTGTCGAGTGCCGATGCAGCGGCCGCGCCGTCGACCCCCGGATCGGATGCCGCATGGTCGGCGGCATGCGGGTCGATGATCTGGGCCTGTGCGACGGCACGCACCGAGTCGCCGAAACGGCTGTCCCACACCGGCGACGACGACATGCAGCCGGCAAGTGCGAAGGCGAGCGGCATGGCCAGAGCCGCACGGCGCAGGAAGACGAGGTAGGCGGAGTTCATGAGCATCCCCTTGAATGACTTCAACGATCGGTGGACTCGGGTTCCGCGTTCGCCCGCGCAAGCTGTGCGCGAGCGATTGCAGGCTGCCGGTGTTTCGGGCGCGGCGCCGGACTGGCCGGCGTGTCGGGGCCGGCTGCCGCAAGGCGGGCGGCAGCGGCTTCGATCCGCGCGATGCGGGCCGTGCCGGCCGAGTCGGCCTGCGCTTG